>CALELH010000142.1 GCA_937902595.1 uncultured Myxococcales bacterium | reverse complement strand
TCGCGCGCGCCTCTTTGACTTTAGGCGGACGCCATTGATCAAAGACCTTAGGTTGAGTCGCTCCCTTAACGCGGATCCCGAAGCTGTATGCCTGGATGTCTCTCATGTGGCCAATGATCTCAGGCGTGAAGCCGTTCGCCTTGGCGAAAGTGAGCCACTCCTTGACTTGCTTGGGGGAGTGAAAGTCGATGTAGCCGTCGGTGCTGTCCTCCGCAAAATTCATGGAGTACGGGAAGATTACAGCCAAATCTTGGGTCGGCCGGAAGTTCTTGTAATGCCACCGGACCACCTCCTTGGTGACCTCCGTCGCTTGGGGGAGAGGCATGATGTGGTTAGGCGCTTGGCCCGGGGGCAGCTCGATCTCGATAGTGGCCTCTCCGATGGGGGGGAACCAGGTCTTGCCTGTGGTCACCACGTAGCGCACCTCCGAGCAGGGACCAGACCCGAATCCGGTCGACTCGGGGTCCTTATGCCAGAAAGCGGTGCCTGGGAGCGGACGCTCATTGACGCAGACCGTGGCGGGCCCATTGGTGCTACCACCACCAAAGCGGTACGTGTTCTTAACGACCAAGCGCTCCTTTGGCGCGAAGTCGACCGTCCAGGTGTAGGCCGCGCTAAAGCCAAGATCCATTGACTTCATGGCGGCCTTCGCCATCTCGCGCCAGGCTTTGGTCTCCGCGTCGACTGGCTTCGGCTTCGGAGGCGGCTCCCCCCGGAGTCTCGACATCATTCTGTGACGAGGGCGTGAGCGCACAGTCTTACGGGTGCTCTTGATGACCTTGCCTTTAATCGTCGTCTCAAAGGCCTGAATCGACCCGGCGTCTCCACCCGCCGGCCACGGTGGATTGTCCGGGAAGCCCATCTGGATGCTGACGGGTTGATCACTCAGGTTTTGGAACACAAAGGTGCAATCAGCGACCCACTCTCCTTGGGGGTACCGCTTATCCCGAACATGGCGGATCCGAATGACCTCTGAGGCCATCTGTATTCGGTTCTCCTTGTAGGCGAAGACCGTCGAGCCATGACCGTAGTAGGAGGCGTCATTGGAGAAAGACTGTGATGGTAGCGTCATGGTGAGCGCCATCGCGGTGAACGTCAGCAAGCTCAATCTCATCTGTGTGCTCCTTCGCTAGAGTCGCCGCGGTCGTTTCCGCGGTGACCACCTTCATCAGATCGTGACACTCTCAACGTGCCTTGTTCGTAATAATATTTCACGAGGAACAGCGCCCCTCAGGGTTCATGGTATCCTCTCCGAGCGGCGGTCGCCTTAAGGACACGATTTAATGACTGAAACGACGATGACCTATCAGGTGTCGGGGGAGGACAACCCAAAGACGATCGTCTTTGTCCATGGCTGGCCGGACAGCGGCGCTATGTGGGTCCAACAGGTCAGAGATCTCGAGTCGGATTATCGCTGTGTCTGCGTGACCTTACCCAACTTCGGCGCCAGCCCCGATAAATCGGGAGGGTATCGATTCGCGCAGCTCGTAGAGATGCTGAGAGACACCATAAAGCAGGCTCAGCCCTCGGGAGAGCCCGTCTACTTGGTGACGCACGATTGGGGCGCATACATCGGATACCTCTTGGAAGCGAAGCATCCGGAGCTCGTCCAGAAGATGGTCGCCATGGATGTGGGTGGTCACAGTCAGCCGAGCGGTATCAAAGAGGCGCTGATGATCGTCGGCTATCAGTGGACTCTGATCGCGGGTTGGATCTTGGGCGGCATCATCCCGCCCCTTGGAACCGCTCTGTCTCGCGGTTTGGGTCGAGTGCTTGACCTCTCGCCAGAGCGCGCGGCGGGCATTCGGTCCTATTTCAATTATCCCTACTTCCATCTCTGGATGGACCTACTGCTTCCATGGCGCAGAAAAAACCTCCTTGGACGTTATAATCCACGGTGCCCCGTCCTCTATATCTACGGCGCAGATAAGCCCGTTATGTTTCACTCTAAGCGCTGGTTTCAGACCGTTGAAGAGACCGAAGGCCGCGTTGAGGTTGTGCCTGACGGCGGCCACTGGTTCATGGAGTCTCACCCAGAGCAGATCAATGAGCTCATCCGGGAATGGTTTCCTGCCCCCGCGGTGTTAGAGGGACCGTGATAGACGCTGGGCTGGGTAGCCTTGAAGTCTGATTCCTGGGTCGAGTTTGATCGAGGCGATTCATTGGATTTCATTTGAGCTGTCTCAGTGATTGGGGGGCGACACGATGCAGAATCAAGACTCGGACCAACAGGGTTTTCGGACCTTCCGCTTGCTGACGAACCTCTTTACGAGCCTCTTCGTCGTGGGAGTGTCTGCTGGTGTCGGTAGCGTATTTGGCCTTTTAATCGCCCGGCCTTGGTACGAAGGGCTCATCTTCGGGGCCCTGCTTGGACCTGCGCTCATCTGGTTATGCACATCGGACACCGATTTCGCCGAGTCTTGGGAGGCGCAGCTGCGCAGTGATTATGAAGCCAACGAGCGGGCCCTTGACGAGGCGTGGCGCAGAGAGCAGTCGCGGCCTGACGATGAGTACGTGGGTTGGTGAGGTGACGACTTCTGGAGACAAGTCGCTCTAGGGCATGGGGCATCGGGCTCTTAGCGTCACCACATTAGGCAGGATCCCACTGGCGCAGATAGGCCTTTAACCTGAGCTTACGCACAGTGTTATCGCTGCTCATGTATCTGACCTTTCCGAAGATCGGCCGCTCTGGCCCCCAAGCACGATCGAAGCGTCCAAAGGTCCAAAAGATACCAGACCATGAGTTTGGGTTTCGTCCGTCTAGCGCGTATTTGTTGTTGAGATGAATCAGGGTCTGAAGCGCCTCGCGAGGGGTCCTTGACCACTCTAGGATCTTCTTCCCCCAGAGCATCCTCAGATAATTATGAATGCGACCATCCTCCACCAACTCACGTTGGGCGGCGTTCCACACGGGGTCGTGGGTCAAAGATCCCTCCAGCTCCTCGAGGGTGTATGACACGGGGCGGGGATCCTTCTCATGGATGTTTAGGGTCTCTTGCGCCCAATCGGGCAGACTCTCAAAGAGATGATAATCATCGGGACGCTGAGCGCAGAGAGTATAGCCGAGCTCGCGCCAGGTGATGACCTGATCTAGATAGGATTCCGACGACTCGGAGAGACCCCACCATCCCGATCGACTACCCGTCACCCGATCACTGACCTGACCGACGCCCCAGCTCTCACTGCTCAGTACGGAGTTGACCACTTGATGGCAGGAGATGTGGCCGAAATGTAAGAAGGCGGAGAGGCGACTTGTCCCGTCACCATCGGTCCGGTTTCGGTGTGTCTGATAGTCCGGGAGGGCCTCATTAATAAACCTCTCTAATCGTCTCTTAGCCTCTCCTGAGCCACCTCTGATCTGTACTGGGGACACGGAATGATCGATGGGCAACCGAGAGATGTCAGCCAAGTCTGAGTGGGGTTCTTGGTGCGAGTCGACCAAGGCCCATCGTTGCTGGACATCTCTTGGAACGGCGGCGAGCCCCTGATAATCCATCTGAACGAGGGGCTCAGCTTCTGGCATCTCAGTGATGTGATCCAAGACCACCTTTTGAACATGGCGGCGGAAGGATGCGGCTGTCGTGTAGGGTCGACTGGCAGAGGACAGAGGTAGGATTCCATTGCCATCCACGACCTCTAATCGTACCGGCAAAGACTCGCCGGCCCGTCGAATCATCTGCGGGATAAAGAAGCTGGGAAACTCATCGGTGATCACCAGCGCCGCGTCTGCGGAGAGCGCAGCGACCAGACCTCTCCCAGCGCTTACCCGGTCTTCGATGTAGGCTAGGTACCGCACCCCAAAATGGCTAAAGGTACGTTGATTGTCCTGCATCCCATCGAGCACGAATTGATGCATACGGTCTGAAGCCCACTCGTAGTCACACCGAAGCGCCTCGAGGACGATGAGAGGAACACCGAGGTCGCTTGACCAGCGTAGGGCGTGTTGGAGGGCAAAGTTGTATTCAGTTCGCCTGGCGGTCGTCATCCAATAAAGAACATGCTGTCCCTTAGGACGCGGCCTCTCGTGATTCGCCGCTCTGACTCGGGGGCTCGGTATCTTCTTATTCATCTGACTCCTATCTAGCGCGCGAACAGGAGATTAACTCGGCAAATCGGGTATACCTGGTGGACATGGGACACGATCCCGCGAATCGGTGAGGAACACTCCCCCAGGCTACATACTCGCCTGAGCCCAAGTCTCAATGCGCCCGGCCATCTCCTCCAGACTTAGGACGAGACAGCCGTCTACCCCCTTTAAGGCTTGGCGGCCACCAATCCAAATCTCAGTTTGCAAATCTAGCTTGGCTCTGAGCTCTACGAGATACGCACGTTGAGTTCCAGGCGGTACATGTATTGAGCTGAGCGCGACCGCCTTTGGACGGAGTTTCTCAGCTGCTGTAGCGACGGCCTCTGCCGGCATCTGTGGTCCCAGGTTAATCACCTGCGCCCCTGCCCCATATGCACATTCCGCGGCGATTAAGAGACCCAACTCATGCTGCTCCTCATCAGGGGTTGAGAACATAACCTTGGGCGCGTTTGGTCGCGGCTCCTGTGCATCGAAGGACCTTAATAACATCCGCTTTATACAGGCCGACACCAGATGCTCAGATGAGATCATCACCTGGCCTGCTTCCCACATGGATCCGATCTGAGTCAGCAGAGCAGGACAGAGCTGTCGGCTAAACGCTGTGCTTCCCAGAACCCGGTACTGAACGTTCAGAGCGCGCTCGGCGCGGATAACATCTAGGCATACCGCAGCGTCGATGATCTCATCCACCGCGCTCTGGTCGATAACCAGCGGGGGCGAATCATCTCCCCGGTCCGTTCGATCGGACATCGGCGCGCGCGCATACCCAGACAAGTCGGCGATGGTGTCGTCGTTAAGATTCGCGATGTCACCAATACGACTACCTGCTTCTACTGCAGCCTTCAGAAGCTGAAATCGACGTAGATGAGCGTCTGTATATCGACGCGTACCGCCCTTTGACCGAAGCGGCTCGACTACACAGTGTCTCCTCTCCCACGCACGGATCGTGTGGGTACTCAAATTAGATAAAAGTGATATTTGTCCAATCGAATACATCGATAAAGCTCACGCACTAAGGATCACGTCATTCGACAAGACTATCCTGATCACTCGAATAAACCTAGATAAAGGCCTCTGTGCCCAAATAAATATAAACAAAAGCTTTATATTTATCAGTTCTGCCTTGATCCAAGCTGTCGGCCTCGATAGATTTAGACATATTATACGTTTGTATAGATAATGAGGTTGCTTGGTGACGGCCTGACAGCGGCGAGGTCTTCACTCTACAGGTCGCGCAGATTGCGAGTGGGTGGGCGGAACAATGGATATGAATCGGATGGCACACTACCAGTCGCTCAGCGACGCAGACTTGGTCGTAGTATCCAAGAGTGGAGATCGTTCGGCCCTCGCATACTTGCTGCGGCGAAACTACAATCAGATGTTCGCTATCGCTCTGCGGTACACTCGAAGCTTGGAACTCGCCAAGGACGCCGTTCAGGAGGCGTGTGTACAGATCATTCGGAACATCGACGGTCTCCGGGAAGAGGCGAGGTTCTCGTCTTGGATGGGCCGCATCGTCGTGAACTCCGTGCGGCTTCATTATCGCAAGTTTGGCCGCGATGTCTTGGCTGGCGACGTCCTTGAGAAGGTCGGTGTCGAGCCTGGTCCTTCTCCGGACTCCGTCGCGACGCATCGCCATGAGTTAGACGAGGTCCACCAATTCTTGAGCAGTCGAACAAACGATGACTTAGATTTGTTCAAGCGCCTCTTCATCCATGGGCAATCCTTTAACGCCATCAGCGATGAGGTCGGTGTCTCTATCTCCGCGCTTAAGACCCGAGTTCACAGGGCTCGAAAAGGTCTCAGGTATCACATGATCAGCGCTGGCTTTAGTAGCAGCGGCGACTACCGCCCTGATGGTCGAGCTGTCTCCTAGCCGTCCTGTGGTTCCGTGGCGCGACTGACGCATCCTCTTGCACTACCAGACCTCGGATACGAGGACCGACTCGGTTACGTATTGCAGACCGCTGGGAGCCTTTGCGAGGCCCAACAACCGTTGAATTCAATCGCCTCGACAGTCACTTTGGATGCAGCGCGCTGCGGGCAGACGACGCCAAATCTTGAGAACCGTCTCTTAAGGTGAGACACAGGGCTGGTTCTATTCAGCTGTTAAACCGTTCTTGGCGATGAGGATTCTAACGTGTTAGCGACCTGGATTTTCTATCTGCTGTTTGTCGCGGGGCTGCTCCTGTCTCTCGTTGGGGTCAGCGCGAGTCGCTCTGGTGTAGCGAGAGCCCTCTTCCTGACGCCCGCGATCTATATGATCTGGTTGAGTATTACGGCGACGCACATCGACTTGGTGAGCATCGAACGAGGTGAAGTTGAGCATGACACATATTTCGCCATGCCCTTCGGTTCACCGATGTACGACTATCAGGGACCTCGGAGTATCGATGAGCGCGACGCGTACGCTGTGGTCAATATGTCTCTCGATTATACCCTAACCCTTCATCGCGCTGGCGCGACCTGGCCCTTTGGACTGTACTCATTGGAGTCGATGACTGTGACCGTGCCACCGGGGGAAGTGGGCTACATTCCCAATAAGGTCAAGGGCGAGAGGAACGCGAACGCCGCCTACTTCCGCCTGTCTTTTGAGCGCAATATGCCCGAATGAACCTCATCGTGATGCGCCTCTGCCTATTCTCAAGATAGCCTTGCGGTACCCCTAATACTTTACCGATACTGTCGGTAGGGACTGATCGGCTTGTTCGGGAGGCCAAGTTCTACCGGGGGGTAATCATGGTTAAAAGAGGCTTAGGTTTCAGGGAGATCCGTATGGGAATCCCGAGAACGCTGTTCACGGTGGTGCTCTATGCCACCTTAATCACCGGGTGTGACTCGAGTGGAGATTCACCTCCGCCGAGGGATGATGGGCATGCCCCCGACGGTTTCGCAGCCGACGCCACGGTCACCACAGATGGGTCCAACTCACTCGATTCTCAGCTAGCCGATGCAGGTCTCGCCATTGATCTTGCTGTCACCGATGTAGGCGTCGATCTAGACGCACAATCTACAGAAGACTTGGGGCATTTGGACGCGGCTGTCATCGAGATGGACGCCGGTGGCCCCATGCTTATGGACGGTGGGATCGCCGACGCCGAGCTTGTCGGCTGTGTCACGCCCATCTCCCAGCTCGAGTGGTACACCTGGCCGCTCGCCTTCGCCAATAACTGCACCGGCTGCCATCTCCCTGGTGGAGCGGCCGATCGCGCTGGCGTTGGGTTCGTCCTACACGACCCTGAGAATCCAGACCGAGAGAGCCGAGCCGATGCCATCGCCCACAATTTAGAGCGGATCATCGCCGTCTCTTACGACGAAATGGGAACGCCCTACATCCTTCGTAAAGCGACCGGGGCGACCAACCACGGTGGCCAAATGGCGCTTACGGTGGGCACAGAAGGATATGACTCCCTGGTGAGGTTGCTTGAAATTATCGAGCGAGGTGACGACCCCGATTGCACCGAGAACTCAGACGATGTCCCGGGCTATCGAGAGATCTTTGGACGAATCTCCCAGCGGGATGCTCAACAGACGTGGCGCGCCTTTACTGTTCAGACGATGGGGAGGCTTCCGACGCACGCGGAGATCCGGAGGATACGATCGGGTCAGGATCTTCAAGTGGGCGCGAACCCTGGAAACAATATGCGTCCAGGAGCGAACGGCGATGACGGGCGGGCTATTAACGCGAGCGCGAATAATCAGCTCCGAACTGCCCACTCGATGATCGCAGAGTCCCTAGGGAACGATGAGACCAAGAGCTGGATCAAGGACATGTGGAATGACGTCTTTATGTTCCGTGGGATCCACGCCCAGGAGTTGGATCGAGCCTACGAGGTCTACAATGGCTGGGACTATGGGGCCAGGCACTGGTCGGACATGTGTGACATCAAGGTGTTCGAGACCGACGAGAACGGAGACTTGATCATTGGCCCAGCCCGCCAACCAATGTGTAATCTACAGTATGATCGCTTCGGGTTCACCGAGGTGCTCCAGCCCAATCACGATGGCAGTGGATACGCCAATCAGGCTGTCCTCTCCCCCATAGAAGCCTGCGATTTCTGCCGATACACCCGACGTGGGCTCGCAGAGTTTATGCTCTACGGAGAGATCGAAGCGCCCCTGGAGCTCATCGCCAATACAATTCAGCGAGACCGCCCGTTCACCGAGATCCTCACCACAGAGGACATCATGATGAACTACTACACCTCTCTGGTGCACTTCGGGACCTCGGATCCTATGGCCAATGACTTCACGGCAGATATGGATGATGTCCCCGTGATGGACGCGCTTCGAAACGGCCCCAACTGGGTCATCTTTGATGTGGATCTCCCCGACCATCGAGCGTTCAAGCGCTTCGACCGCATGCGCCGCACCCGCCAGATTATTGTGACCCACCAGCACGATCGGGTGGATGAGAATGGAGATGTGGTTCTGGATGAGGATGGAGAGCCCGAACAGACGGACGGACAGATGCGCTACTTCGTCTACCAAAACGAGCATAACCCGCAAGAACCAGACTCCTTTCCGAGGTCGGGAATCCTGACGTCGCCGGCGTTCATGACACGGTATCCATCCAATGAGTTTAACCTGCATCGGCATCGCGCCTGGCAGACCCTCCGCTTACTTCTCGACTATGACATCCTCGGTAACCAAGGAGAGCGAGTTAGCCTAGCGAATGTCCCCAACCCGAACGGCGGCGCGACAGTCGATCCGAACAATGACTGTTTTGACTGTCACGTCCAACTAGACCCTGTGTCTGGTCTCTTCAAAGACTTTGGCTTCAGCGGTGCAAGTAAGCGGCCAGGGGTCGCGGACAGTCAGTGGCCGGAAGATATCCACGCACCAGGCTGGCCCGACATCGACGGTAATGAGGTGATCATCCATAACCGAGATGTTCACGGGCATCCGATTCAGTTCCTGGCGCAGCGCATCATTGAGAGCCCGCGGTTTCCAAAAGCGATGGTCAAATACGCGTGGCGGCAGGTGCTTGGACATGACCCGTTGGGGATCGCCGGTGATCCCTCAGACGATAACTTCGCGGCCAGAAGTACGCTCCTTATGGCCCAGTCGCGCTTCTTTGATGGCCTCGTTAACGGCTTCGTAAGTCGAGGCTTCGACATGAAGTTTGTTTATCAGCGTCTGTTTACCTCGGTGTGGTATCGCGCCAAAGGTCTCGTTCCTTCCGTCGACGAGGGGATCCCTGACTCCATCTACGAGGGAATCGGCCGTTATGGCCCCCTGACTCCCGAAGAATATTTTCGACGTCTGGAAGCCCTATATGGCGGGCCTTGGCCCCTGAACGCGATCCCGATCAGTAACACTCGGGCCGTCACTCAAGAGGAGAGACATAAACGGACCTTCTTTACCCGAACTGACTCTCACTATGAGAACTTTGACAAGCTGATCGGCATGCTCGACGCCAGCTTCGCTTCACTCTTCGGCGGGATCGATTTCCAGAACAGCCTAACGCGCGCGGCGCTCACAAACTCGGTGATGTCACTGGTCGCTCGGCGGGTCGCCAACGAGTTCTCGTGTCTCGTCGTTCACAATGATCTGAGGAAACCACCCGATGAACGACGTTTCTTCCCGAATATTCCCGCGCAGCGTCGAGGCGAAGTCGCCGATGAGGCCTCCGTACGACGCAATCTCGTCTACCTGTTCAAGATGTTCTTGGACCACGACGTCAACGCGGACGGTGAGGAGGTTGATATCGCCTGGTCCCTGTGGAGGGACGCCAGACAGTCAGCGCTAGATGAGGTGGCTGACGATCCTGTCGCCGGGGCGTATATCGCGGCCCATTGCCGAGCTCATGAGAGCGCTGGGGACCGACCGGGGATGCTGGAACCAGATGCCGATGGACAAGTACGAGCCTGGATGACGGTCGTTACGTACCTAATGCTTCAACCTGAACTGCTGCAGCGCTGAGGAGAGGACGATGAAGAGACGAAACTTTCTGAAGATTGGGGCAGCAGCGGGGATGGCTATGCTCACCCCTTGGTCTCGCTACGCGCTCGCCGCCGAGGACCTGCGAAGATTTGAGGGTCCATACTGGATCACCATCAATCTGACGGGTGCTTGGGACAGCACACTGTTTTGTGACCCGAAAGGTGACCTGATCGATGACAACCACAATAAGGGACCCATCAATCAATTTCATCGTGACGAGATCGTCAGCCTGGATGTGGGCGGCGTCACCGCTCGTCTCGCACCAGGCATACACCCTGGAACAGGCAACTCCTATTACCACCATGTCTCGGCCAACGGTGGCGAGCCAGTACATGTACTGAGTCATCTCGCGGCCCGTGGTGTCACCCTCTTTAACGGAATCGACGCTGGACTCACAAACCACCGATCTGGAGAGCAGCTCGCCATGGCGGGCTCGACGGCCGCCGACTTCCCCACTCTGGCGGCGATGGTGGCGCGGCATAACCTGGTAGATCGTGACGACCCTCCCAACGGCCCCATGCCTTTGCTCTCCTTTGGCGGGTATGACGGGACGGCGAATGAGGTCCCCGCGACTCGCCTGGCGCGCCTCGAAGTGCTCGGACAAATTACCCAACCTGACCATATTGGCCCCACCAATATCGGCGCTCGGATTCATGGTGATGCGCGGAGCGACCTCATCAATGGGGCCCTCAACGCGCGGCGCGAGCTTCTGGTGGGTCGCTCTCTGATGCCAGGCCGAGCCGCCGCCATGAGCCAGCTCTTTGTCGCCCGATCTAAGGAGAGCTATGTCGACGGTCTCTTGAACCTCTTTGACTTCCAGGAGTTCGAAGCCATCGACCGAGGGTCGGACGCTCTCAAGCGACAGGCTTATGTGGCGCTGCGAGCCTTCGCCGGTGGTTTAGCGGTGGGAGCAAATTTGGTTCTAGGTGGCTGGGACACCCATTCCAATAATGATCGAGGTCAGGCGTCGGCGATGACGAAGCTCTTCCGAGCGTTGATCTATCTCAAGGACCAAGCCGAAGCTCTTGGGATCGCCGATCGACTCAATATCGTCGTTGGGTCTGATTTCGGGCGAACGACCTTCTATAAGAGCCGGGACGCTGAGAATGTTCCGACGGAGAACTCCGGCAAGGATCACCACTCCGTGACCTCGTGGATGACGATGCTCTGGGCGAACGGTCGAGACAATGGGCTGCGGGTCGTCGGTGAGAGCGATGACAACGTCTTTGCCCGCGGACTCACTCCTCAATTGGAGATCGCTCCACCCGGTCAAGGAACGGTATTGACCCCCGCACATCTTCACACCGACCTGCGCCGCGTCGCCGGGATCGGCGGAACCGCCCTGGACGAGAAGTATCCCCTTCAAATCGAAGGAGACCCGCTCCGCTTATGGGCCTAAAACGCGCTGTATTAGAGGGTCTCGTCTACCTCCTTTCTGGGGCAATTGGTGTAGTCGTGTTCGGCTGTGAAGAGGGCGGAACTCTCGCTGACATGAGAGGCACTGACGCCGAGACGACCGACGTTTCACCACGGGCAGACGGCTCAATGATAGATTTGGGTAGGGGTCGACTAGACGTAGTCATCCCGACGTTGGACGCTCTCCTCGACGCGACTCAAGACTCCGAAGTCGTCGACGCCAACGCCTCATCCGACGTGGGAGCTTCACGATCTTGTCAGGACCCGTCCGCGGTTCTTGAGCACGTCGCGTGGGGACCAGTTCTCAGAAGCAAATGTTACGAATGCCACAAGCCTGGTGGATACGCTCGCGGCTGCTCCGACGGCCAGTTTTGCGCCAATTTTGAGCTGCTTGACCCCTTTGCGCCAGGCGTGAACTACGACGATGTGATGGCGACCAATCTTGAGCAGGTCGCCACCAACCTAGAGCTCTTCGAGGATGGAGGACGTGATCAACCCAAGCTCCTGCTGAAGGCGACAGGTCGTCTTGGTCATGGAGGGGGAGTCGTGATTAGCCCACCCGACGAAGAGGGCATGACCTCGCCCAATTATAGAGCGCTCGAGCGCTTGGTAGAGTCCCTTCGAGCCGCAAGCGATGAGTCCTGTGTTGAGTCTGAGATCCCCGTCGATCAGCTCTTGGAGCCGGTTCGATACACAACGCCGGCCGAGACCTGGCGGCGGATCACGATTCAGGTCGCTGGACGGCTCCCGACGGAGGCTGAGAGGACGGCCCTGACCAACGCCCTAGACCCAGCGGCGGCGGACCGAGTTCTCGGTGAGCTGTTTGATGGGCTCCGCCATGAGCCGGGGGTCCATGCCTGGTTGAAAGAAGCCTGGAACGAGATCTTCATGTTCCGGGGCGCCTATCACATCTTTTATGATGAACCCTTCAGCATCTTCTCTATCCATGACTTCGCCGCGCGAATGTGGGCGGACATGCGAATCTTTCACCCTCGAACGGTCCGAGAAGATGAAGATGGTCACTTCGAGCGCCTTAATGCATGTGAGCGCTATGCCGAGGACTTCGGCTATCCAGGTTACCCGGGGGGAAGCCCCGTCGACCTCTGTCACTCTGCCGATGGCAGCCGTGACTTTAGCCTAAAGGGTATCGGTAATTGGGTACCCTATGGCGCCATCGAGAGCCCGCTGGAGCTGATCGCACACGTCATCAAGATGAACCGTCCTTTCAGTGAGATCGTGACCTCAACTGAGATCATGATGAACTACTACACAGCGAACGTGTATTTCGGTCCCGACGGCACAGCGCAGCAGCGCTTCGCCGATGCGCCGATGCACCCAGCGCTCCCGGTCAATCGGTACCCAGGGAGTCCCACGGTCAGCATGCCCGACCACCGTTATTTCTTGCCCATCGATGACATGCGTATGACCAATTTCCGTCCACCGGATATCCCCAATCGGGAGGACGTGCCCGAAGGATGTCTCAAAGAGAACGAGGACGGATCTTGGGAGATCTCTTGTCGGGTTATTTCTCCGAAACGGACGCGTGCCTACAGGAGAGCGGGCATCATCAGCACGCCAGTGTTCATGTCTCGCTTTCCCAGCAACCAGTTTAATCGTAACCGACATCGAGCGTGGCAGACCTTACGCCTCTTCCTCGATCTCGATGTGCTTGAAGGGGCCGCGCGAACGGTCAATATCACCGATCACAATGGGGACGCGTATCCCACCTTCAGCGACCCAAGCTGCTCCGGTTGCCACGAGACCCTCGATCCAATCGCGGGCCTATTCCAGTCGTTCAATGTGTCCGAGGGTGCCTTTCAGGGAGACATTCCTTCTGAGCGTCGTCGACCTCTTTGGCCACCAGCAGGGCTCGACTCCGACGGAGATGGTCAGGGGGAACCAGGCTTCCACGCGACCGGCGCGGGGACCATCGCCGATGGCGAGCCTTTCGATTTTGAGGCTGAGCCGTCGATGATCCAATTTCTAGCGCGTAAGCTCGTCGCTGATCACCGCTTCGCGCCCGCCATGGTCAGTCATGCTTGGCGTCAGGTGTTCGGAGGACATCGACCCTCCGCGATCCAGAATCCGGACGACGCCCACTTCAATGAGCGCGCAGCGCTGATCAAGGCACAGCGCCGCTTCTATGGCGATGTTGTCGAGGCTTTTCGTGGTGATGGTCTCAACATGTGGGCGGTCTACCGTCGTCTGTTCCTTTCCACCTGGTATCGAGTAGACGGCGTACGCTCCGATATAGACGACAACGCAACGGGAGCGTACCAGGACCTGTCTCTTGGTGGTCCTGCGACGCCCGAACACTTCATGCGGAGGGTTGAGGCGGTCTTGGGTCGTCCATGGCCTCACAACGCGCCCGTGGCGGGCTACGCTACGCCTGGGGTTCCTCAAGACGAGTTCCTCTTGCGAACGGACAGCGCGAAGCAGCATCTTGAGCTACGTCTTGGGTTGATCGACTCCGATTTTGCGAGCTTCTTCGGTGGCATCGATTTCCTCAACACGACGGAGCGAGCGACGGCCTTTAACTCCGTCATGGCGCTGGTCATCGATCGGGTGTCCAATGAGTTTGCGTGTGTGGCGGTCCCCTATGACCTATCTATGGCGGCCGCCCAAAGAACGTTCTTCTCAGGCGTCGGCAACGATGAGGTCTACGATCCCAATCTTCCCGAAGTGGACATGAGGTTTCGTCAGACCATCGTCGACCTCTTTCAGCGAGTCCTTGGGGTCACGGTCGCTCCAGACAGCGTCGATGTGAGCGAGGCGCTGGGTTTGTGGCAGACAGCCCACGGGATCGCCGTGGAGCGACATGGCGAGGCGGGCGATTCCTTTATGCCCCACTGCGTACCGAGCGCCAACGGCCCGAGCGGGGGAGGACGAAACTTCGATCCTGGGCATGTGGCAAGATCTTGGATGGCGGTGATGACATATCTCGTGCGACAGCCCGAGTTCATAGCGCGGTTTCGGTAGGAGGTGGTCATGAGACGACGCGACTTCATTAAGTTGACCGCAGCAGCTGGCCTCACAGCTGTGAGCTCCTGGGGGTACGCGGCCGAATGCCCCGAGCCAATGATGGGGGTTGAGACCCCCCTTTGGATCACGATTAATCTGCGTGGAGGCTGGGACACGACGTGGTTTTGTGACCCCCGAACTCGGGACATCATCTTTGAAGACGAGAGAGGTTCACGTGGTCCGATCAATCGTGGGTATAACGAGGTCCGAACCCTAGGTGACCTACGGTACGCTCCGGGCGATCATTACGGACCTCCCGGAACCTTGGAGAGCTTGGCTGAGCGAGGATTTACCATCATCAATGGGGTCGACGCTGGGCTCACCTCCCACAGTCAGGGCGAGCGATTGGCCATGACGGGCACGCTGAAGAAAGCGGCGCCCACTCTGGCAGCTCTGATCGCCGCGAAGACGGTCAACGGGGGCGTCGCGAGAGCCATGCCCTATCTCACCTTTGGCGGATATGACCTCACCGGGAACCTCGTCGCGCCAACCCGATTGTCCAAGATGGACCTCTTGGGGAAGGTGACGAGACCTAATCTGAGCGTACCTGGCGACGAAGACGATCTTCGATTCCATGACGAGGGTACCGCTTCAGCGATCGCCGCCGCGGTCAGATCCCGCGCGACTCGTCTACGAGAGGCCGACCGGCTTCCCGGGCGACGGAGAGCGCTCAGTCATCTGCATTTGGCCCGGTGTAATCAGGCTGACGTGAGTCGGTTTGCCACGGCGTTCAATGAATCTGATTTTGCTGCATTGGGGAAGTTCAAGCGACAGATCTACACGACTCTGGTGGCCTTTCAGCAAGACATCGCGGTCACATCAGGCCTGGTGATTAATGGGTGGGACAGCCACGTCGGCAATGACTCATCACAGCACACCAAGTATCGCGAGCTGTTCGCTGGGCTCAACTATCTGGTGACCACAGCTGCTGAGCTTGGGATCATCCATCGACTGAACGTAGTGGTCAGCTCAGAGTTCAGCCGTTCTCCGTATTACAATGACGACGACGGGAAGGATCACCACCCCGTCAGTAGTTGGATGACTATGCTCTGGGGCTTGGGGCGTGAAGATGGCGTTCGCGTTGTGGGTGGGACCGACAACCGGATGCTCGCCCAGCCGATGTCGGTGGGGCCGCTCGGCGCTGATGGACGAGGTCAGGCGAATCAACCTTGCGGGGCTGGGCAGGACCCCTGCGGGCTCTTCCAAGATCCCGAGGGCACGAAGCTGAGCCCGATGATCATCCACAATGAGCTGCGACATCTCGCGGGGTTGGATGGAACCTCTTTGGTTGAGGTTGTCGATCACGAGGCGAAGCGGTGGCCCATCTGGGGCTAGGAGAGCGACCTCGCTCTATGGTGCACAGTAGACCGTGATCGTGTCGGCAGGGTTGTCTAGGTCTGTCGGTGAGCACGAGGAGCCTGCGAAGGTGTCACAGACCATCAAGGCGCAATTGCATCCCGGTTGATCAGCGCAGTCGGCAGGAAAAGCCAGACAGGCACCCCTGACCTCACCTCTGGGCTTCTTGCACAGCAGATTAGGTTGACAGTCAGTGCCGTAAACACACGCTGCTCCGGCGGGCTCTAACGCTGTGCACACGCCCTCTGCAGACATGATCGGATCTGTCGCTCTACAGTATGTTCCGTCACCACATTCGTCACTGGTGTAGCAGGACCCACCGCCGCTATTGGCGCTGCCTCCGTTGAGGTTGGCTCCGCCGTCCCCTCTCATCGAGTCGTCGCCTTTTCCTTCCTCGCCGCAGCCGAGGGTAAAGAGGCTAAGGCAGACGATGGTGACCGTGAAGATGTTCTTCATTGATACTCCTATAGTGCCACATGACCATAAGCGGGACGCGTCTTCGCCCGCAAGTATCAGAGGAATAGCTGTGTTGATGAGAGCTGAATGCACCCAGTCATCAGAGCTCATTAAAGAGAAGGGCTCTCTATTGGCGGTGCAAAATATTGCGCCGAGGGAACTAAGTTCGAGTCTAGGTGTTCATAGAAGAGGCAGCGATACATACTTTAGCGTCGGTGGGGCGCTTGATGAGGAGTCGAGATGAGTTTCTTTCGGTGGACGGGGTGCGCGTTTCTTCTCTTCTTTACTCTGCTGGGCGCTTGGGGCTGCGCGGGGTCTACAGACACTACGCCGAAGCTCTCGCCGGAATCCATCAAGGAGCTTGAGTCGGTTTTTCGAGTTGAACTCTGGTCTGGCGAGAGATCAGAGGATTGGGACACCTTCAAAACGCTCTTTAAAGAACACAAGATGGCCGCCCTCCTTAAGGAGGCTGAGCGGCTCGTCGACAAGTTTAAGGTAGATGGGCCCACTGAGGAGTATGTACGGGCTGTCATCACAACAATCAATCTGAGAAGGATGAGGCGCCAACAGGCAGAGGCGCTCACACAGTTAGAGCAGATAGAGTTCCCGCGAGACTTGCTCTCCTTTTCGATTCTCAATCTACACAGAGCCAGCCTCTACAGCCAATACCTCGGCGTTCACTCATGGGAGATACGAAACCGGGAGAAGGTGACTACCACAAAGGCGCCGAGCCTTCAGCAGATGACTCAAGACCAGCTAGAGCAGGCGGCGAACGCGTCTTATTTAGCGGTCTGGCAGCAGCGCAAGCAGTTGGGAGATCTGAAGTCTAAAAGTTTGGAGGAGTATATCGTCCCGTCCGATTATCCGCGGGATGTTCGGGGCACACTTCGGGACGCCGCGGTCTATCTCTGGGTTGAGCATCTGCGGAGCACTGACCGGTGGAGACCAGAACACAGCGCTGGGATTCACAAGGTTCCGCTCGCGACCCTCTTGGGCGAAAGCGTACCTACGGTTAACCCAGCAGACGCCGATATAAACCCCGTAAAACGCATCGCTTGGCTCCTGGCTGAGCATGAGGTTTGGCATTCGAGCAATGGCCGCGGTGAAGCGGCTCTAGAGGCGTTTCTTACGAGGGTGAGATTCCTCCATGACGTCTACAAAGAAGAGGTGGACCGCGGTCCGATTCGCGACGCGCTGCGTACGAGGCTCGCGACGGCGAAGGAACTCCCGTGGTGGTCAGTTGGAATGGCCGCCTTGGCGGAATTTGTCCTCGACCATGAGACCCCAACGAAGTTCACCGACGCGAGGGATATCGCCGCCGCCTGTTTAGCGAAACCTAAGGTGGAGTCCACCATCGGGGGTGGCCGGTGTCGAACACTGAACACCTACCTCTTCGAATCCAAATTTAAGCTGAAGAGTATGAAGCTGGATGGTCCAAACCGACGCTCGATTCAGGTGCGCTACAAGAATCTTAAGCGCCTCCATTTTCGTGCCTTTAAGTACGACCTACCCAAGTACGTTTTGAAGCAGAGGAACCATCATCTTCTCCCCCACAGCTCCGCGGTAAATGTGCTGCTCAAGGGCAAGGAGCCCAGCCACACCTGGACCGTCGATCTTCCGGAGACTCCAGACCTGAGAATGCACACGCATTGGGTCACGCCTCCCATGGAAGAGGGCGGCGCCTACATCATCTTGGCGAGTGAGAAACCCCATGGGCAATACACCTTCGATGAGGAGGTCACCAAGGCGCTATTGATCACGATCTCCGATGTGGTCTTGCTCCGCCGACCGACGCCTAAAGGCTTGGAGTTTTACGCGCTCTCTGGCGACACGGGCGCGCCCCTAAAGAACACCAGAATACGCCTGTTCGAGCGCCGATATGCCAGAAGCCATTCCTTGCTTGAGACTCAGCGTACCGACGCCTCCGGTCGCGCCTTTTTCACTGGTCGAAGGGCACGCCGTATATTCGCGATAGCCGATCGTGGTGACCAGATCGCCGTGGCGACAGAGCGGCTCCATTTTGGCCACAGGGCCAGGAAGCGAATGACCGAGCGCACTTTGATCTACACCGATCGGAGCGTGTATCGGCCGAACCAAAAGATCCATTGGAAGATCCTGAACTATTCGGGTGACGGCGATAAAGGGCAGTTTAAGCTCAGGAGTGGACGTGAGCTCACTGTTCAGTTGCGGGATGGGAACTTTGAAGAGGTCTTCAAGACCCGGGTGAAGACCAACGAGTTTGGCAGCGCGACCGGGACCTTTGAGATCCCGAGCGGTCGCGCACTCGGTCACTGGAGAATTCAAATCTCTGAGGGTGGCGGTGGTTCGGCGATGGTCAAGGTCGAAGAGTATAAGCGCCCGACCTTCGAGGCGAAGTTTCTCACCAGTAAAGCGACATATCGTCTCAATAAGCCCGCGGTGGTCAGAGGCGAGGCTCGCTACTATTTCGGGCTGCCCGTTACTGACGGCAAGGTCACTTGGCGTGTCGTGCGGACGAGAGTCTATCCCTATTGGTGGAGCTGGTACGCCCGGTATGCGCCCAACACTGGCGAAGAGGTGGTCGGCACCGGAACCTCCGAATTGAATGATGATGGCTCCTTCGCCATCAAGTTTACCCCTGAGGCTGATGAACGATTAGCCGAAGGGAGAGGGCGCGCTGTCTCGTATCGCTACGCCATTAGCGCTGATGTCACGGATGCGGGAGGCGAGACACGAAGCGCGTCGCGCACGGAGAGAATCGGCTTCGTCGCCGTCGACGTGGCGTTGACCACGGATCTGGGTTTTCACAGAGCGAACAGAGCGGTCACACTCGACGCTCAGCGCTCCGCGCTCGGCGGTGATCCTGCTCCGGGTGATGGCCAGTGGACCTTATTCAAGGTCGCGCAACCCGACCGAGTAGTATCCCCCGCCGACCTCCCTGCGGTCTCCAAGCTAGGACCCGGATATCTGCAGATGCCAGCGGATCTCAAACGGCCTCGCTGGGCCTCAGGGTACAGCGGTTATGAGTCTGTGATCTCGGGGTGGGCCGATGGAGAGAAGGTCAAGACGGGTGTCGCGACGCATAATGACCAAGGCGCCGCCAAGATCTCTTTGGGCCGTCTCACCTCGGGCGTGTATCGGCTACGATATTCAACGAAGGACCGCTTCGGTGGCACCTTTGAGACCCATAAGGACCTGGTCGTCATCGGCAAGCACACTGAGCTCGCCGTGCCGGCCGCGTTACGGTTAGAGCGAGATGTATTGACGGTCGGCGACACCGCGCGGCTACTGGTCCACTCCGGCACTCCAGACCAGGTGATGTATCTCAGCCGATGGAGAGACAATAAGCTTCAGTCACGGACCCTCATTCGTGGGAGCCGCGTCCTTGAGATTCCCATCACGAAGGCGGACAGAGGTGGATTTGGGTTCAGTCTAACGTACCTGAGAGACCACCAGCATATCGAGCTCAACCAGACCATCAGAGTGGACTGGAACGACAAGAAACTGACCCTCAAGTTCGAGACCTTCCGGGATACATTGAGGCCAGGCCAGCGTGAGGTTTGGACCGTCAAGGTGACGTCTCCTCAAGCGACGAGTGCGGCGGCCGAGGTCCTCGCTTATATGTATGACCGCAGCCTTGATATGTTTGCGCGACATGGGCTCTCCTCTCCATTAAACAGCTACCCGACATTTGGGCGGGTCGGTGGTTGGTCAGGTCTATTGGGGGTTCATCACGAGCTTAAGTTGAGCGGACACCAGCTCCCCGAAGTTGAGTTCCCAGAGCGGTACATCGGGCCCCACCCACACCGACTTAGGTTAGGCCTCAGATTGAGGTTCCAGAGCGCCCCCGGTTCCCCTGCCGGTGCAGGGACTGGAGGCGTGGGCATGATCGGCGCCGGGAGCGGTGGTGGGGGCATGGGCTTCAGCCACGGTCGTGGGAGACTGGGTACGATGGACTCGGGCCGATCTCTAAAAGCGGCCAAAACAAAAGGCCGCTCAGGCAAGCGAGGCCTGAGGGATCGCTTTGCCTTTGATATGGTCATCGAATCCGAAGAAGAGGCAGAGGAGGGGAAATTTGGCGAAGAGGACCGGATCGCAAAGTCACCGTCCGGTGCTCCGAGTGTTACCCCTCGTCGTAACTTCTCCGAGACCGCTTTCTTTGAACCGCAACTTCGAACCCAGGCCGATGGGA
This sequence comes from uncultured Myxococcales bacterium, assembly GCA_937902595.1. Lineage (GTDB taxonomy): Bacteria > Myxococcota_A > Bradymonadia > UBA7976 > UBA1532 > UBA1532. The sequence continues at coordinate 3,393 of CALELH010000142.1, read as the reverse complement.
CCGCTCGCATTGAGTTCGAGGTGCCAGACTCGGTGACGAGCTGGAATGTGTACGTAAACGCCATCACCAAGGACCTCAGCTATGGCATGATCAAGCGACAGGTCAAGACCGTGAAGGACCTGATGGTTCGGCCTTATCTGCCCCGGTTCTTACGTGAAGGTGACTCCGCAAACCTCAAGGTTGTCGTAAATAACGCCTCTGACAGAACGCTGAGCGGCACCGTCGATTTCGACATCATCGATCCGGAGACTAAGCGGAGCCGTCTCGAGGATTTTGGTTTGACGCCCAAGCAAGCTATGGGCCTCGCGTTCACTGCTCAGGGAGGGCAGTCAGCGACCTTAAGTGTGCCGATCAAAGCACCCCAGGATCTTGGAATGGTGGCCGTTAAGGTCATCGCACGGACGGCGGATTTTTCAGACGGCGAGCTGCGGCCGCTCCCGCTATTGCCGGGGCGCGTACACCTCGCTCAGTCACGCTTTATTGTGTTGAAGGACGTGACGAAGGAGACGGTAGAGTTTCAGGACCTCGCTCAAGATGACGATCCGAGTCGGGTCGACTCGTCCATGGTCGTCACCCTCGATGGCCAACTGTTCTACGGAGTGCTCTCAGCGCTACCGTACTTGATCAATTATCCCTATGAGTGCACGGAGCAGACCCTAAACCGCTTCTTGGCGACGGGCATTCTGTCCTCGCTCTACAGCCAGTATCCTGCCGTCGCGCGCATGGCCAAGACTTTGGCTAAGCGAGACACTCGACTGGAGAAATGGGATGGAGCTGATCCGAATCGTAAGATCCTCTTAGAGGAGACCCCATGGCTGCGTGAGGCGCGTGGGGGCTCGACTAAAGACCTGGAGAAGGTCTTAGACCCACGTGTGGCCCGCGCTCAAAAAGCCGCGGCGCTGACTCTTCTACAAAAGAGCCAGACGGGGATGGGAGGGTTCCCCTGGTTTTCGGGTGGACCTCCATCTCCGTATATGACGCTCTATCTCATGAACGGTTTCGCCAAAGCGCTCGAGTTTGGTGTCGAGGTACCTAAGGGGATCTCCGTCCGCGCTTGGGCCTATCTCAAGCGACATCACGTCGACACGACCATCAAGAAGATCTTGGCGGAGAGAGAGGGGGGCTGGTCGACGGTGACCTTTCTCAACTATGTCGTGTCTAGATTTCCCGATGGGTCCTGGTACGGCAACACCATCGGCTCTGCGCTACAGAAGCAGATGCTGGACTACAGCTTCGCGCATTGGAAAGAGCACTCGCCATACCTGAAGGCGTATCTCGCGCTCACCCTAAAGAAGATGGGGCGCGACGCGGACGCCCTGCTGGTCTGGGAGAGCGTCTTAGACGCGGCTCAAGAGACGAAAGAGCAGGGCACATTTTGGGCGACATCGGACCGCTCTTGGCTTTGGTATAACGACAGCATTGAGAGCCACGCTATGGCCTTGAGGACGACATTAGAGCTCAAGCCTAAGGATCCAAAGTTAGACGGCATGGCGCTGTGGTTATTCGTGAACAAGAAGCTCAACCATTGGAAGTCGACGCGGGCGACTTCAGAGGCGATCTATGCGCTCGCGCACTATCTCAAGAAAGCAGGCCAGCTTGGCGCTCGCGAGGAGACTCGGGTCAGCGTCGGCGACGTCGAGAAGACCTATATCTTTGAACCAGACACCTTCACGGGGAAGAAGAACCAGCTCGTCATTCGGGGTGAGCAGATCAAACCCAAGACACACTCTTCGGTGGTCTTCGATAAGCGCACCAAGGGGTATCAGCTGGCGTCGGCGACGTGGCACTTCTCCACCGAGAGGATGCCCGACGAGGCGCGAGGAGACTTCTTGGGCGTGACCCGAACCTATTACCGGCGGGTCAAGTCTGGTCGCGAGGTGACCCTGGAGCCCCTTGAGGAGGGCGCCGTCATCTCGGTGGGTGATGAGCTTGAGGTGCAGCTGTCGCTGACCAGTAAGCATCGCCTTGAGTACGTCCATCTCAGGGATCCAAGGGGCGCCGGGTTTGAGCCTGTCTCGCCCACCTCGCGATACAAATACAACCTCGGCATTGGTTGGTATGAGGAGATCAGGGACAGCGCGACAAACTTCTTCTTCCAGAGTCTTCCCCATGGTGAATACACCTTTAAGTATCGACTCAGGGCGACGACTGAGGGGAGCTTCAAGGTGGGGCCAGCCCTCGTGCAGCCGGTCTACGCGCCAGAGTTTGTCGCTTACTCGGCCGGACACACGCTAGAGATCAAGCCTCAGACGGCGCCCTAAGAGAGGGAGTTCGCTCCGATGAGGTCAGCCACGGTGAGGCCCGTCGCGATGGCGCCATCCACCGTCGAGGTCGCCAGGTAGTCGCCACAGAAGTATACGGCTCGCTGCCTCTCCGCCTGCACCCTTTGAAAGTCTACGGCCAAGCGGTAGCGTCCGACGCCATGCACCGGGATCGCCTCTCGTCGTCGGGAGATGTGGAAGATCTCTGCGTCCTGGGGCAGCGCAGGGTAGACACCTTGACCTAACTGCAGTCCGTGCGCGCTGAGCGCCTCATCACTCCAGTGCATTACCCGCAGGCTCTCTGGGTCTGAGAGGTAGACGCTCACGAGCTCTGTCTCCTTTTGGCCAGTTGGATCGCTCTTTGGCCTATGGAAGGACAGGGCCGCGAGGGGGTGCCGGCCTGGCCCACAGGGGAAGATGGCATTGAGTTTTGGAGAGGGCTCTAGGCGGGCCATCCGATAACAGATGTGGACGTTCGCCGCGTATCTTTGGCTCTGTAGAAAGGCTCGCTGTTCAGGAGACACCTCAGCGCTTGGCAAGGCCTGAGTGAGCTGATGAGCGACGGTCGCTGTCGTCGCGATGACCACTCGGTCGAAGCGTTCACAGATGTCTCCTCCCTTGCCCCGACCCAGTATCTCGACGGTCTGTTCTTGTGACTCTATGCCCGTGATCTCTGCCCCCGTATGTACGGCCAGGTCATCGAGCATTCGACTGCATATTTGGTCGATGCCTCCGGAGATATAGTAGAACTCGGCTCCAGCTGCATGGGCCGTCAGCGCTTCGACCAGAGCGGCTGAGACATCTTCGCAGTCGAAGTACCAAAAGGGCTCGATGCCTGGTCGGATGAGGTTGTGATAGATGCCTTCAGTCAGCTGCTGCCGGGCGAGGTCTCCAATAGAGCGGTGGTCCAGTTCGGCCATGGTCCCGGGAACAGCAAGATCATAGCGTCCTCGTTTCAGGGTGAGGCCTCCAGTCCAGGTGGCCATCTTCATCTTCTCTCTGAGGCTGATGAAGGGAAACTTCAGGAAGGAGACCAGGGACCCCACGTTCATGTGAGCGAGGTGACCCTGAGTATGAAGCCCTGTGATCCGATTCAGCTCTGTGATGAGCTGGGAGAAGTCGAGCCGCTGGG
>CALELH010000141.1 GCA_937902595.1 uncultured Myxococcales bacterium | reverse complement strand
CCCTCGTTATTGGATTCGTCGCACTCCTCTATCTGCTCGAAGTGATCGACTACCGCGTGTACTCGAACTGGGTGGCCAACGCTCAGTTTCGCTGTGCTGGTCGTGACCATGACCTGCTCACCGGGCTCAACGACACCATCGTAGACCGCCGTCGCGAGCAGGAGTCCGCCCTGCTCAGGGTCTCCCGCATAGAACGCAACAGTCGGGCTTTCGGCCGGCGCCGCACCAATATTTGTGAACGTCGCCGTCATCTCAATGCTGGGGCAGAACAGCGGAGTCACGTCTACGGAGTCGGTCCTGAGGTCCGGCAAGTTCCCTGGGTCTTCTACGACCACATCAGCGCTGTTATTGCTCTCGTCGCACTCGCGCTCAACACCGAAGTCCAAGGACCCACCGACGTCGGCCATGACCCGAACGCGATTGGGCAGTGACGGGCGATGTCCCTCGCCGTCGATTACCCGATACTCCACGGAGACCCGAGCGGTTCGGCGCGCGTCGATGGTCGTCTCGACCACCGCCTCGATGGGTGTCCCAAACTCATCGACCAGCGGCTCCCACTCCTCATCTCCCCACTGCCCCATAAAGGCGACTCGGATACCGGTGCCAACACGAACGTCCCCCTGATTAGCGATAACCGCGTCGATGATGACGTGATCGTTCAAGGCGCTGCAGGCGCCAGCCTCGGATCGGATATTGACCTGAGGAACCGTGAGGTCAGGCGCGACGCCCGCAGATCGTGGCTGAGCTCGGTAGCTATTGAAGTTACGCCCGTTGACGAGCCTCCAGCCGCGGATCTCTTCCGTCGGGATGGTCCCGTCCTCGCGAATGTGGGTCACGTGATACGCGTGCTGGTTCCAAATCCTCCGGCTAGGCACCCAGCGATCTGCCGCGTCCCCCCACATCTCAATCCCGTAGTTATAGGCGTCACGAACAGGGGTCCCCTGCGGCGTCACCTCATCCCGCTGACTGCAGAAACCAGACTCAGTGCTCGTGGCGAAGATGATCTCAGCGTTTCCGTCATTGTCCGCGTCGGCGACGATCGGATACTCGATGCGCGTGCGGCTCTCCGAGGCCTCCTTGAACAGGGTCTCCCCGGTCAAACCGTCATAGATTCGAAACCAACACTCATCGTTATAGATGACCTCAGTAGCGCCATCTCCGTTGAAGTCGAACAGCGTCGAGCCCGTGGCCTTACTGGATCGATCTTCGGTCTCTCGGCGCCATGAGTTGTGGAGGCAGACACACTGCCCGGTGCCCTGGTTACATACCCCGGATCCTTGGACACAATCAGCGTCGCTCTCGCACGCACCACCTGGCTCACGGACGACGCTGTCTGCCGCTTGAGGCGTGCTGTTAGGCTGCGCTTCCCAAGCAGTGCACACAGCCGTAGGTGCCTGAAAATCCATGACGACGTAGCTCCCGCCCCCCGCGCTGCCGACCTCGGTGAAGCCGTCACCGTCGAAGTCGTCCACGTTGGGCGCGCCGCCCGATCCCGCGAAACGGATGTGCTCACTGTGGATGGACTGCCCTGTCTCTCCGTCGAGGACGTGCAGGTGGCCCTCGCTGATCAAGATGACCTCTGCGCGACCGTCCAACGGATTGTCCAATCCAGGTCTCTGGTCGTGGTGCTCACCCCAGACATCGGCCACGGCACAGAAGCCATCTATGGGGCGGGCATCGTCGTCGCCCGAAGTGACACGAGCGGCGTCCCAACGAATGAGTAATTGTCCCTCGCAAAACGCTGTCTCTTCCGGCGTCACGGCGACGACATCGCCACCCTGGCTCTCGCAGTCCGACTGTCGCTCAGCTCCTTCTGGCGGTCGAGGTAAACTATAGACTGTCCCGCCAGCGATGACCTCCAACTCTGTTCCGCCCTGGATGTCTGCGACACAGGAGATCATGGCGCTGACGTTCTTTCCACGAGCGCGGGTGCCCCGAAACCGGTCGCGGACCTGGATGTAGCCCGCCTCATTGAGCTCGAGCACGAACACGATGTCTCCCACGATCACCTCGGCCATGCCCTGATTATCAAGATTAGCCAATGAGGGCGTGGCGTCATTGTCACCCCAGGGTTGTTTTTGCGGGTGGGTGTGCAGGTGACGCCCTGAGTTATCATAGATGGCCAGGCGGTTCTTTTCGGTGATGGCGACGATCTCAGGCCGACCGTCGGAGGTCGCAGGGTCATGAAGATCGCCGATGGCCAGCGCCGTACTCGGGCGGAGGTTCGCCTCGCAGCTGGGCTCAGCCGGTAGTGGTTGACCCTCGCTCCAGGTGTCGCGACCACAGGTCGCGAACATATTCTGTCCCTTCTTGGGACCACCGGCATGAACAGCGCGTAAGACGCCAAAACCGTCGTACTTGCTTCCCGAGAAGGTCATAAAGATGATCTCGGGAAAGTCGAGTTCGTTGACCTTGCCGTCGCCGTTATCATCATCGAGGTTGGCCACGAGAGGGATGGAGACGGACTGAGAGGACAT
>CALELH010000140.1 GCA_937902595.1 uncultured Myxococcales bacterium | reverse complement strand
GGGGGAGCGGCGCGCGCTGAAGGAGGCGAGCCAGCTCGCGCCGAGCTCGGCGTCCATCGCCACATCTATGGCCTTTAACTTGGAGCGTCAGGGCCATCACGCCGAGTCTGATGCGCAGTTCAGGCGCGCCTGCCGGATCAGCGAGACGCCCGAGGCGGCGACCATCAATTATGGGCGTTTTCTCGTGCGTCAAGGGCGCATAGATGACGCCGAGAACACCTTCAGGACGGAGCTGCAGGGGCACGTCGGGCCAGCGGGCCTGAAGACCACTGGCGTGTCCTTACTAGAGGCCTGGCTCGGAGCGCTGCTTGAGGACCGAGAGCTGCGAGGGCGCTGCCTCCATGAATGTGAGCGCTGGATGCCACGCTCGGGTCCGGAGACCGATCAAGTGATCGCCGTCATATCGGCGGTGCAACAGCTCATCTTCTGGTACGACTCACGCCTCTACGAGATGTCCTTGAGCGAGGTCACAGGCGCCATGGAGGTCTATCCTAACGACGCCCGCTTCGCCATCGCCCACGCAGATCTGCTCTGGCATCGGGGGAAGCATCGTGAGGCCCTCGACGCCATCGAGCAGGCCACTGAGAGTTGGCCGGACTCGCTGGACGCGCTCTTCTCGCGCCTGAAGTTTCTCGTCGAGTCCAGTCAGGGGGACTACGCCAAGCGACTGCTGGATGAGAGAACGAGCGACGGTCTCTTCAATGATGAGCAGCTCGATGTGTTGCGCTCTGCCCTTACCGCCTAAGGTGGCCGAGAGGACCTCTGCCCCAGCTCAGCCCTAATCGCTCACGGCCAGTCAACGGCTCCCGCAGCCCGCATCAGCTCGTGGTACCACGCCTTCAGCGGTTCGTCCGTCGCCGGAAAATTGGGCAGCGGCCGCGCCCCTCTGGACATCAGGTCAAAGCCCCACTGTCTGACAGGCCCTCGTCCTCGATAGAGACGAATGAGGTCCTGGGGAGCCCGCTCCGCAGCGAAGAAACGAGCCGACTCAAGGATGGCTGGCGAGTTATTAGGCTGATACTCAACAAAAAGATTTTGGCGATAGATGATGCGCCGATTCGGAGATGCTCCGACCGTATACAATAAGGTCTCCATAGGCGCTTCGCCATCGCTTCTAGTGAAGACGCGGATATCCCTGGATCGGGTGTTATCAAACCTTAGCTGATCAGTCTGTATGGCGTCGCCCCAGTCGATCTCCTCGTCATCGACTTCGCCCGCCATTCTGAATCGGAGCTGCCCGTCAGACGACTCATAGATGAGTTCGAAGTCACCATCCGGTCGCACACGCAGGCTCGGGCGGCTGCCATCAACGAGGCTGTGGTCATCCTCCCAATCGACGGTGTAGTCATCTCGCATGGAGCCCACCGTGTAGAAGAGTCGAGACCGATTTTGGGACTTGTGAACCTCTAGAATCGTTCCGTCATCGAGCAGCGCCACCGATGGGTCCATGCCGTTGACGTGACGCGCGTGGTGGTACCAGTGGACACTGCCATCAGGCTGCTTTTGTCCGGTCCAGTACCAGAGTCTCCCCGTCCCTGAGTGATGCATCTCGATGACCTTGCCAGACGCGTTCACGAACACGACAGGGTCGTAACCGACATCGTAGAGATACTTACGACGTGTCTCTTCATCACCCGACAGCAGCACCAGGACGCGATCTCTGAGATTCGCCACGGTCGGCCACTCATTACCGAGTGAATATCGGGGATACAGCGCTGCACCAAAGATCTCGACGATCCGCTGATTTAGTGCGCCCAAGTTACCTTCATCGGGACCATCGTTATCAGCCAGGCTGTCCTTGATATCCAAGATGAGAGTAAGGGGCGCATGCCCTTGGTTGTCACGAGACCAAGACCGCACCGCTCTCAGCCACTCAGAGAGATGATTGGAGTCCGGGTTACCGTCCCCCTCCATCACTTCGGCGCCATCGCGAATATGTCCTAACTTCCAGTCCTGTATACTCCCAAACCCATTGTCGTGGAGGTCTAGCTCAACGCAACGAACGCCAGCGTTCAACTGCTCAGGGAGGCTACCTCGATGTCTCCCGCCGCTATAGGAGTTATGACTCGCCCCGAAGACCGCCTCGTTGTACCGCTCACCGTTGGGTATGAAAGCATCCTGCACCACACCGACGTCACCCACGGGCGGAGCGGCGTCCATAGGAACCATCATATCGACGGGTGCAGGTGTCCCAGCAGCGTCCAGTGGCGCCGCCACGTCAGGGACGGCAGCGAAGACATCTAAGGGTTGATTCGCGTCGAGAGTCTCTATCGTGGCGTCTGTGGCTGTGGTCGCGTCAAGAGACGGCGCCTCCGGGCTGCCCGGGAAGTCGGCTGCGCAACCGATAAGGATACCTAGGGACACGCACATCAGCGTCCAGGTCCTGACTGGGGTTGGCCTACCCGTCATCTCCGAGTCTCCGCTGAAGGAAACTTACCTGAGCGTGGAGTCAGCGGCTCACGGACTCGAAAGATCATCGCCTGTTCGTTCGTAAACAGAAGATCTTTACCCTCCCAGGCGATGGCCTCTACCTGCTGAGTTTGTGCTTGGTTCAAATCGATCCTGTTCTTCAAATGAGCGAGATAATTATCACCACTCTGGGGTCGCTCGAACACAAAGATTGCGTGATAGGACAGCACGGCCAGATACCTACCGTCAGGCGTAATCGCCGCTCCCGTCGCCATCCCTCCAAAGTTGCGCGGATCTCCGCCGAGGTCGAAGGAGTCGACCTTCTCCAACGGTAGCGAAGAGTCAGATTCTAATCGAGCGAACCGATAAAGGACCGTCCTCTGATCGCTCCGATGTTTGGTCAGAACGTACAGAGTGCCAGCCTCAGCGTGAGTGTTCTTCGCCCAAAAGCTCGCCTCTGCATCAAAATTGAGCTCGGAGGTGTCCGGAAACTGTCTCTGCTCTGGATAGTGAAACCGAAGGGTACGTTCGACCTTAAGACGACCGCTCGTCTGAGGGTTCGCGAGGTCTAGCTTAGGCTCTGGTACACGATAAAAGACGAGGTCTCGACGTGTGTTGTCGTTATTGCCGATGTCACCGACGTACAAACGGCCCTCCGCGTCCGCCGTGATGGTCTCCCAATCCTTCGCCTCCGCACCATCAACAACAAACTCTGCGATGAGCTTCCCCGTCGAGGTGGTCCCAAAGATCCGCGGCCCGTCACCGGAGTCATTATGGGTCCAGTACACGCCAGGATTGCGGACACTGGGCACAAGCCCAGACGCCTCGTCAATCTTGGGCGTGCCATACCGCTCCACTCCGAGTGGTAGGGGCTCAGCGCGACTGAGCCAGAGACACCCGGCCAAACCTGTCGCTACGAGCACCACGATGATTACTGGGGTCCTCATGACGCTTCAGCAGACCTCTCTCCTTGAATTTGAGCGTTATTGAGCTGGCGTCTGAGCGCTTGATATTCGGATGGCGTGACCTCTCGCCAACGCTGCCGTCTCTTCTTACGGGTCACCTCTCCGTCCTCCAATCGCATGCTCGTTACATGGCGGGCGGAGCGGGAGAAGACATGAGCTCTGCCTTTCCGGCCCAAGATCACAAAGGTCTCTCGGGGGATATCGAACAAGACGCGCTCCATAGACGCTCCCCGGGCATCCGAAACGGCCTGACTCGTTGGTCTTGCCCCACTCCGATGACGCCGTTGAGCGTGCTTGGTGCGATGAACCTTGCCGCTAAATATTCTAGAGAGGTCACCCCTCAACGTGCTCAATAACGCGCTGATGCGGTCAGCCTGGCCCGCCTCATCTAGAGAGCGTCTCTCAAGCTTCTCGAGCGTACGCCTCGCCGCGGCCAAAGTTCTACGTAGCTGCTCGGCGGGGCTTCGTTCACTTCCACTGGCGGCCTGAATGTCGACGTGTCGCCGAGTGCAGCCTATCAAGCCGAGGCGAAACCGAACCTGTCCCCCAAAGTTGGTTCGCAAGACCTGTATCGTTAAGGCGAAGCGGTCACCCTGACCCCGGGGATCAAGATCTTGGGGCACTAGGCCCGCGACCACCTGTCCAACGACCTCCCAGGTCTCTGGACCTGGTTCGAAGGCCGCCAAACGATGCTCACCGAGATCATCTCCCACGCATTTAAGCGCGATGACCCCCGCGGGTTCGGCGAAAATCCGGTCCATCCCCGGTGGCCGCCGCCGTAAGCAAAGCTCTACGAAAGGGATCCAGGTCGGCTTACCTGTGGCAGCGTATCCATCGAAGGTATAGCGCGGGCCCGGAGCGGTCGCGTGGTCACACTCGGCGCTCTTACACTGACAGCACCACAGCGCATCATCGGGTCCCCTAGGCGGCCTCTTTTCAGAGAGCGTCACTTCACGGGCGGCTTCCAGCAAGGCTGCGGCCCGCTCGTGCCATTCCCCACGATCAGCGGCGCTCAACTCGACGTCGATTGACCAGTCATCCGGTAAACGACCACCGGCGCGCTCCGCCGCTCTCTCCAGAGCTCGTTGAACTCGGTGTAGGGCCTGAGCGACCGTGTCAATCGGCGAGGCGTCGCTCTTGGAGTTTTTCTTACGTGTGTTGCTCAATGCCTAGCTCCATGAACAGTATTCTTAACTACTGAGCCCCTCGGGCTCAATGGAAACAAGTCACATCTTTATTTGAAAACTCTGATGGTTTAGCGTTTGGGCAGACAAGACTTGAGGAGTCCAATGGCTGACCCAAATTCTCGCACCGCGATCTTAGCCGCTATCGGAGGCAACTCGGTCGTCACCGTCGCTAAGGCCGTCGCGTTCTTTATGACCGGATCCGGCTCGATGCTCTCGGAGGCCATACACAGCTTGGCCGATGTAATGAACCAAGTCCTCTTGTATCTCGGCGTCGTGAAGGCAGACCGAAAAGCTGATGACGAACATCAGTACGGCTATGGCCGCGAACGCTTCATATGGGCGCTGATGAGCGCGGTCGGAATCTTCTTTCTAGGCTGCGGCGTCACGGTGTATCACGGGATCACCGGCCTCCTTCACCCCCACGAACTTCAAGCTGTGGGTTGGGCCTATGGTGTCCTGACTCTGGCATTTGTCGTGGAGGCGTTTGTGTTGGTGATTGCGGCTAAGAGCCTCTACGCCCTAAAGGGAGACGCCCCTTTCTTCGAGTATCTGAGAACCAAGGCAGACCCGGCAGCCGTAGCGGTTCTTCTTGAGGACGCAGTCGCATGCATTGGTGTGTTGATCGCTTTTGTCTGTATTGGACTCTCGCAATGGACTGGCGACCCTCGCTGGGACGCAGTCGGCTCGTTACTCGTGGGTGCGCTCCTCGGCATCGTCGCCATTTGGTTGATGGCACGAAACCGAGAGCTCTTGATGGGCCGCGCCATCCCCAAGGACGCTCAAGACATCATCAAATCGATCGTCAGTGAGCGACCTTCAGTGAGTCGTATCGTGAATTTCAAGTCTGAGATTATCGATACACAGACCTACGATGTGCTCATCGGCCTTCGATTTAACGGCGAGGAGCTGGCCAAAAATAACGAAGCGAGACTCAAAGAGGCCTGGGAGAAGGGCCTGGCAGATTATGACTCGTTCCGGAGTTTCGCGTCCGAGTACGCCGATCAACTCATGAGCGCTATCAGCGCAGAGATCGACGCTATTGAGAGTGAGGTCCGCGCAGCGGTCCCAGAGGTGAAGCACATCGATATTGAGCCCGAGGTGGGCTAGCCTAGTCGTTTTGCTGACGTATAATGGGGCTCTTGAAAGACCACTCCAGCGATACTCGGACCAACGCGGACGGTCCATAACGATCTGAGACGACAACTTGAAGCTGCTTGAGTAGGTCCCTAGACGGGGGCCTTGGGCCCCGCAGTGTAACGTCTACGACGTCTCCACTCTTCGCGATGCGCAGAAGCTCGTGTTCCTCGGATTTTTTGACGAGCGCCTCTATTTGATTACGAATGGTCCCTAGGTACTCAGCTTTCGAGTCATTCTGTGTCGACCTAACACTCGTCTCGGTGATGATGTCGATGACGATGTCTTCGTTGCTGTGACGAATCACATGCTTTCGGATTTTGGCCACTAATGCAGCGCTCGGGCTGTGGGGCCCTCGAAGATAGATCTCTAAGCGGTCCTTCGATAACGTCAGAGACTTGAAGCTGTATGGCTTGTGGTCCACTAGAGCCCGTGTCACCTCGGTCGCCAATCTGGGCGAGGTCTTCTCCATCATATTCCAGAGCGTCGCGCACAATGGAATCGCCAGGACAAGAATCGAGACGAGGAGGCCCTGGGTCACCCGCTTGACCCATGGCTCAGGATCCCAACGACGAATCCCAAAACTATAGAAGGCGACGGAGGCACCCAAGATGATGGCGACGACATTGGTCAGAAAGAGTAGGCCTGCGCTCGCTCCGATGTGAGCGGCGTCACCGGCTCCGGTCAATGAGCCTAATCGAAACAAGTCCCGCAGCCACGTCGAGAGCACCAGAGAGAGACAGACCCCTGTAGTCGCGATAGGTGGAACTAAGGCCGCCGCGATGGCGACACCTGGAAGCATCGCGGCGAGCTTCTCGCCTCTTGAGAAGGCGTAGGCCGCGGCGAAGCCAGAGACCAGGGCGACACCGAGGTCGAGCAGAGTGGGGCTCCCACGACCGAGCATCTCGGGTGTTGGGACATGAATCGGGCTGATCATTCCCACTATGAAAGCAACGGTAACCGCGGTGAGAAAACCGCCGGTGATCGCTCGTGCGTTATTGATCAGGAGCTGCTGATTTCCCTGTTGAAGCGCCATCCCGGCACAGAGCATCGGCGTCATCAATGGCGCAACCAACATAGCCCCAATCACTACGGCCGCAGAGTTTTGAATGAGCCCAAAACTCGCGATGCAGGTGGAGAGGGCCATCAGCATCTTGAAGTCGAAGCCCCAGGCTGATTGCTCCTCTAACTGCTCGTAGATCTCCTTGCGCCTCTGCCGCTCCATCTGCGGCACCCAGAGGTGGACCATCCTGTCGAAGGTCTCTTTGAATCGCTCAAGTAATGTCCTCTCCGCCCGCACGACAGCGACGAGATGGCCCGCCGTGTCATCAACGAGTTCATGGGGAACGAGATCCAATAACGCCTTCTTTGGATCACCGCGACGGGGCGCACCATAGAAGACCGCGTCGTGATCAACCTTAGCCGCGGAGATGCCTTCTATGATTGTCTCAGCTGTATCTACACGACGGACTATGTGCTCAGCATCTGAGAGCCCCGCCTCCCTCAAAGCCTCATCGAGGATCTGCTCTCCGTGTCGAACTTCGTCTTTAGCCAGTTGAACGTACAACGCCGTGAGCTCGCCTCTTGACTCAGTGACGATGCCATACGCGGTCTTGAGGGCCTCTTGGGTATGACACCCCTCAGCGGTGGGAACCAGGATGTGTCTTGGGAGCGCCTCTGTGCTTCCTGTGACCACCATCAGCGCTCGATGGCAGTAGACATAGAGGTGTTGGCCTAGAGTACTGTCCTGCTCCTCGTGTGACCGACGCCCGCGGACGATAACCAAGGAGGCATCCACGCGGTCTGCCTCTCTTATAACCGCCTTCCCGATGTTCTGAGAACGAAGGTGACGGACGAACAAAGGCGGCGTCTCCGGGTCATCATCGAAGGGCTCGGGGTGAGACTCTGCCTTTGCTCTCAAGGTCTTTAGGATGGGCGCGGCGTCATCCAGAAGGCCCTCGCGGAGATTCACGACCTCCACAGTGTCCTCAGACGACTCCTCTACCGCGAGTACCGTCAAGCTCTCACCGCGAGATTGCGCCAGCCGCCAGGCCCAATCGAACATATCGATTGCGTGGCCCGGTGTCTTCGTTACGACGACGATTGCCATTTATTGATCCCCCCCGTAGGTATCAGAACAACGCTGAAACGTTTGTCCATCGACGACGCGACGGGGCCCGTGTACAACGGACGCCCTGAACTAATGAGAGCGAGATCGAACGATGGTTAGACCCGTCGCGCTTGTCACAAATGATGATGGCATCGACTGCGGCTATTTGCATGCACTTGTCGACGCTGTCTCCGAATCCTTTGATGTTCGAGTCGTAGCGCCCGCGGCAGAACAAAGTTGGGCCGGGAGGTCATTCACTCGCCGCGGCCGGTTCGAAGTAAGGCAGCGCCCAGATCTTCCTTGGCCGGCCTGGTCGGTTTCGGGCACCCCTAGCGACTGCGTAAACATCGCTTTGGGCTCGATCTTAACCGACGGGGTCGACATCGTCGTGTCAGGCATCAACATTGGGTTTAACGTCAGCCTGCCCCTCGTTATGACCTCGGGTACGGTCGCGGCAGCCCTGGAAGGTGCGCTGTGGGGATATCCTGCCCTCGCTGTGTCCCAATCAGTGCCGCATGCCAGCTTCGAAGAGGTGAAGAGAAACAACGGACACGTCACTGGAACGCTGGGAGACAACCTCCACATCGCCGCCAAGCGAGCAGCCGCCGTCGCGCTCAAGCTCGTAGGAGAGCGGTCAGAGACCACCGTCCACAACTTAAACTTCCCGGCCACCGTCAGCGAAGACGCAGTCATCGAGAAGACTCAGCTCTCAAACGTGAGGCTCGGCGCGCTCTTCGAAAATGAGAGCGGTGACACGTACCAATTCGCATTTCCTCGGACGAGGCAGGTCGTCTTTGAACCAGAAGACTCAGACGTGAGCTGCCTCCAGCGAGGCCAAATCAGCCACACGGTCCTAGACTACACGGTCTTTGGTCGCTCTCTACCACCGAGCTAGCGGAGCTACTTGCTCCCAATCACCACTAGATGGTTAGGCGTCGTAATCAGCCGTGGCTTGATGACAGACAGAGACTTGGGCAGGGGCAGGCGACGGGGAAACTTAAAGAACTTTGAGTTGATTCCGTCCTTAAGATAGTCCCTGTGACTGCTCGTATTTCGCTTGTTTAGCTTAACCCGATAACACTTGCCTGCGAGGATGATGTTCTTCTTCTTGCCATCGATGTAGGGCGTGATCTCAACGTCGAGGGTACCGCCACCCTCAAGGGCCTCCTTCACTTTACGCGCATCGCTCTTCGTGGCACCGAAGATGCCCTTCAAATTCACCTTGACCTTCTTGGCCGTGAACTTCACCCGATAGGTGATTCGATTCCCGCTGTGTATTTTCACGTTGCTTGGCGATGTGAAAGAGAACTCCCCCTTGAGCCGCTTCTTGCTGAGATGCTTCCCTTGAAAACGGTAAGGCAGAAAGTCTTTCATAGCCCGGTGCAGGCCTGTCTTTCCTAAAGCAAACCAGGGAGATGACCCATCCTTGAGAGACTTGCTGTACCGCTTGGCCGCTCGTTGGTCCGCTGCAGAAGAGTTAAGGGTCTTATTGAGTGTTCTTACGCTGCTTTTCCGGGCGTTCAGGCTCGAGACAGATGGACCGCACGCGACCCCTGAGGCGATCCACAGCGCCGTAAACATAATGAGGAGGCCAACTCGACGATTCATTTGACCACCTTCAGCTTGTACTCGAGGCATTTCTTACCGCCGATGGTCCTCTTCGAACCAGCCACCAGCTTAACGCGATAGCCTTTCTTATGAACGAAGGGTAAGGGCCCAAAGCTGTCGTTCGAGGCCTTAACTCCACATCCGAGGGCGAGCTTGGCCACCGCTTTCTGCTTCGCTTCCAGCTTGCCGAGGCGCTTGAAGGTCGATCCCTCCTTCGCTCTAGATTGGGCGATTTGACCACGAAGAGCCGACTCTTTCGCTCCGAGCGAATTAAACTCGTCCTGCTGGGCAGGGGTCAGCTGAGTGCCCCCACATCCGGCGATCATTATCCCTAAGATCAGGCTCAAAAAACGCATAGTCTCTCTCTCAAATCCGATGCTCCACGACGGAGGATAAAGTACTGGGCGAAAGAGCGCACCCGGTTATTCAAACGAGCGCTCTGGAGACCCGTTCATAACCGGGTCAATGAGTGGTTTAAGAGGACTCTTTATTCTCCAACGAGACCGTGTGACCATCGCCAAATGCTAGACGTCGGCGCCCACATCGAATGCACGCACCTCGCTCCCGAAGCGAAGAACCTACCCGACCTATTTGTACGTCGGGTAAAGCAGAGCGGGGCGCAGAACGCGTTCTTCACCAAAGGGAGCGGCGCGTGGGTTGGGACGACCTGGCGTCAGTGGAGCGACAGCGCCCATGGCATCGCTGATGGTCTATTGAAGATTGGTCTGAACGCTGGCGATCGGGTCGCGATACTCGGACCGACAAGCGCAGGATGGGCGCACTACGAGATGGGGGCCCAACTCGCGGGCTGCGTGAGCCTCGGGATCTACCCTAAGCAATCGGTGGATCAAGTCCGATACTTGCTCAGTCACAGCGAAGCGAAGGTCGTCTTCGTCGCCGAAGAGAGAGAGCTCTCCACTGTCGTCGAAGCCGCCGATGAGAGCTGTCAGGTCATGGCGATCATCCCGTGGGATCCAGCGATGACGTCGATCTCCGACGACCCCAGAGTGCGAAGCCTCCCGGCAGATACGGACGGCACCGTCGACAGCGACTCCATCGCCCAGAGATATGACGCGCGTGCACCCGATGACACAGCCATCTTCGTGTACACCTCAGGAACGACGGGTCCCCCTAAGTGCGCCATGATCAGTCACGGCAATATCTTGGCAGTCTTAAGCACCCAAGACTCATTACTGGAGTTCTACGAAGACGACATCTCCCTTAGCTTTCTCCCGATGGCCCATGTCGCCGAGCGTGTCTTGGCCTTCTACGGCCGTATGTCAGCAGGGATCGCGACGGCCTACGCCTCAAGCGTTGCCGCGGTCCTCGATGAGCTCCAAGAGGTGCGCCCGACCGTCTTTGGTTCGGTCCCAAGGATCTTTGAGAAGGCGTATGGGAAGATTCAATCTGAGATCGCCAAGAAGTCTACGCGTGTGCAGAAGATCTTCGATTGGGCGTCTGAGATTGGACGCCAGCGCGTACGACTGAACCTCGCTGGTCAACGGGTCCCAATCTGGCTGCGAATCCGCTCCGCGATCGCCGATAAATTGGTGTTTAACAAGATCAGAGCAGCCTTCGGCGGTCGCGTCCGACAGTTCATCACAGGCGCCGCACCAATTCCGCTGGAGATTCTGGAGTTCTTTTGGGCAGCGGGCCTACCGATCTTTGAGGTGTACGGTATGACCGAGGCCACAGTGATCACCCACGGCAATCGCCCCGACGCCACCCGGCTGGGTACTGTGGGCCAACTCGCCGCGCCCTTGGAACAGAAGATCGCGAGCGACGGAGAGATCCTAATCAGGGGACCCTTTGTGTTTCAGGGGTACTTCAAGGACCCTGACGCGACGGCGGCGACGGTCATCGATGGTTGGCTACATACGGGCGACATCGGCACCGTCGATGACGACGGCTATCTTCGGATTACAGATCGGAAGAAGCACATCATCATCACCGCCGGTGGCAAGAATCTAGCTCCGGCGAACATTGAAAATGCGGCCAAAGCCTCAGATCCGCTCATCAGTCAAGTACACGCACACGCAGACAAGCGCCCATACGTCAGCGCTCTCGTCGCCCCGAGCCCGATCGAGACCCTAGAGTTCGGTGTTGAACTCGGGCTTGTCTCTAGGGAAGAGGTTAGCCAATTCACGGCGGAGCTTATGGCTAATCCCACCGGTCGCAGTGAAGCCCTCGCCAAGACTATGGCGCCAGTCACACAACACGCTGGGTTTCAAACTCGTATCCGAACCGCGATCAGCTTGGGTAATGAGTCACTGGCGCGGGTCGAAAAGATTAAGCGCTTCGTCATTCTGCCAAGAGACTTCAGTCAAGAGGCGGGCGAACTCACACCGACGATGAAGGTAAAACGCAAAGCCATTGAGCTGGCCTACGCGGCGGAGTTCGATAAGATCTACAACGACGATGCGCACGCCATCTCCGTGAATTGACGCCAGAGACCTTAATCGCGCTGTCGCAGCAGCGCGAGCACCAAGCGCTTCCAAGATAGAGACACTGGATCAGAGCCCGACTCACCTGCAACCCGACGCCGAGCGCTGAGATAAGCGGGACAGTAGCGGACAGCGTCAGGGAGCGCCGGCAGCCCCTTTCGAGCAGTCCACACCGCGCCTTGAAACAAGAGCCGATGACGATTCGAGTATGGGATCCCGTAGGCATCGCGGAGCGCTGGTGGCATAAGCCCCGCTGTCATCGCGCCGACAAGGGTGTACATAGGCACCGCTGAGCGGCGAGTCGGCGCGAGTACCTGATGGCCTAGGGTACGCGCCGTAGCGCCCACATGGAGGTTCGCGGAGCTCACCATCTCTTCGAAATAGCGTCTAAACGCTGGCCAGTCCTGAGGCATGAGGTCATCTGAGAGGCCAAACAGACGACAGAAGGTCTTCGTCTCTTGATAGTAT
>CALELH010000139.1 GCA_937902595.1 uncultured Myxococcales bacterium | reverse complement strand
AGGGCTTCGGAGAGGGCAACTTCAAGGCCCTCTTCGAATCCATAGAGCGTGATCAACTGCGTCGCGGGTACTTGACTGAAGAGGCGGTCTAGCTGACCTCTGGGCCAGGAGTGTTCCATGGAGATTCAGAAGATCCATCATGTGGCCTACCGCTGTCATGATGCCAAAGAGACCGTCGAGTTTTACCAAACACGGCTCAATATGGACTTCGTCCTCGCTATCGCTGAAGACAAAGTACCGAGCACCGGAAAACACGACCCCTACATGCATGTGTTCCTCGATGCTGGAAATGGCAACGTCTTAGCGTTCTTCGAGCTGCCGGGCCAAGCGCCCATGGGCCGCGACGAGAACACCCCCGATTGGGTACAGCACATCGCCTTCCAATTGGAGGACGTCGACGCCTTAGATGCCGCGAGAGATCATCTAGTGAGCTTCGGCTTGGAGGTCGTTGGTCCTACGAATCATGGCATCTTTCGATCGATCTATTTCTTCGATCCCAATGGTCACAGGATTGAGCTCGCCGCGAACACACGAACATCGGAGCAGATGCGACGGCTCAATCAGGTCGCGCCGGCGATGCTTGAGGAGTGGAGCCAGACAAAGCGAGCACCAACCCACGCAGCCTGGTTACATCAGTAGGACGACGCCCTCCACGGACGACTTTGGATGGAGATCTTTAGGCCTCATTAGACTGAGGCCCATGGGATGTCCGCCTCTAGTTTAATGCTAGACGGGGACCACCATCCGTCAAACGAGCTGTTGGGATTACCAGGACCGAATAAAGGTAAAACGACCCACGACATTGTCCACGTCATCCTGGGACTTGGTCTCATAGCCGAGGAATAGAGCGAGGGTGTTGTTCTTGTCGTATCCGATGTTGGTGCGGAGACCGAAAGGTAGGCTGGTCAATCCCTCACCAGCGGCCTCATTCAGAGCCAACGTCGCCTCGACCTGCGGCCCAAACGCGAAGGCCTCTCCAGCCTTGTATAGCGCGAAATTACGAGTGTAGAGCGAGTCCGACCCTTCGTCATCGAAGACGGAGTTGACGAAGCCCTGAATCCAGCTCTCCAGATGGAGCTTGGATGGAGTCCAGATCGTGAAGAGTTGCGGCGCGATGAGCGACTCTACGTTCGTCGTCTCGAGGTTGAACCCGATCCCGACCATCGGCGTGATGGCGAGGTTGCCGAAAGAAAATGAGGGACCGATATCGAACTCGGCGAACTTGCCGACGACATAGATGTCAGACGCGATGTCCACACCACCGACCGTGTGAGTCGCTCCGAACCAGAATTGGGTTCCGAGGCTGTCTGTGTCGACACGAAACCAGCCGCTCGTCCCGACATCCGCCGACTTCGTCGCGGACTCCGTGGCGGTGACCTCTTGAGCGACAGCAGGCACACTCAACATGATCAGCGTCGCAAAAGATAAGATGAGCGTCGCGGGTGTTCTCTTAGCAATCATTAGAATTGGTTCTCCAAGCAGGTGCTCTCGGCACCTGGAAATCGTTAATTATCCCGGGAGCCATCGGACGAAGCGCCCCCAGAGCGCTCACGACGTCAGGCGTGCATATTGTGTATTGGTCTCACGGAGGTTGCGGGCACACCTCACCACCCTCAGCCTGAGCTGAGCGATGGGTGACTGGTGTGCCGACGCGACCTTCGTACGTGTCCGAGCGGGCTTATTCAGAGCCTGTCGCGGAGTGCTTATCTGCGATGTGAGGGGCCACAGGAGGACTCACCTGGGTCAGTCGCGCTGGTGACTCATCGGGATAGGCAGCCTCGCCGTGATCACCCAAGTCGAGACCTTGGTCTTCCAGCTCGGAGTTCGCACGAATTCCGACCATAGCCTTGATGACAACCAAGATGATGGCCGTACAGGCACCGGCGAATGCGGCGGCCGCGAGGACGCTGATGGTCTGAGCGACGAGCAGCTCGGTGCCGCCACCGTAGAGTAGGCCGTCGGCGCCACCTGCGTTAACCGCCTTCGTCGCGAAGACGCCGGTTAGGATGGAACCAACGATACCGCCGACGCCGTGACAAGCGAACACGTCGAGGGTGTCGTCGATACCAAGCTTAGACAGACGCTCAATGGCGAAGAAGGCGACCGCGGCGCCGAGTAGGCCCATCACGAGAGCCCCCATCGGCGTTACGAAACCTGCAGCGGGCGTGATGGTAACCAAACCAACCACCGCGCCAGTGGCGGCGCCAACCGCCGAAGGTCGGCGGCCCTTCCAGACATCAAGGACGACCCAAACGACCATGGCCGCTGCGGCAGCGAGATTGGTCGTGACGATGGCGAGGGCTGCGATGCCGTCCGCAGCGAGCGCTGAGCCCGCGTTGAAACCGAACCATCCAAACCAAAGTAGCGCTGCACCGAGCAGAACGAATGGGACGTTGTGTGCACGGCCTTCTTCGCTCTCAACGAGCTGACGACGGCCGAGGACCAACGCAGCAACGAGCGCCGAGACGCCTGCGCTTACGTGAACGACAGTGCCACCGGCGAAGTCGAGCGCACCCAGGTCAGCGATCCAGCCTCCACCCCAAACCCAGTGGCAGAGTGGGTCATAGACAAAGATTGCCCAAGCGAGAATGAAGAAGACGTAGGCTTTGAACTTCATGCGCTCGACCACCGCGCCCGAGATCAGCGCTGGGGTGATGACGGCGAACATCATCTGAAACGCCATGAACGCGTAATGGGGGATGGTCATCCCCTCGACGGGAGCCGCACCGACGTTCTGTAGACCGATAAAACCGAGACCACCGATGAAGGAAGAGCCCTCAGCGAAGGACAGCGAGTACCCGAAGAGCGCCCACTGAATCGCGACGACCCCCATAGCGATGACGCTCATCATCATCGTGTTGAGCACGTTCTTTCCTCGCACGAGCCCACCGTAAAAGAAGGCCAGGCCAGGAGTCATCAACAGCACGAGGGCCGTTGAGGTAAGCATCCACGCAGTATTACCGGTGTCGATAGATGGTTCCATGCTTTATATCTCTATTCGGGTTGTTAAGTTTGTGTGCCCGCCCCTATCGCAATGAACGTGCCAAACTCGCGGAGTACAGTTGAGGGTGGATACCCACCAGAGCCTCGGTCTCCATGAAACAATTTTGTTGCCTAACGACTTTTTTATTCGGTGGGAGTCGGCGTCGATCAAGGCGTATGTAGGTACCTGAAATGAACGACGACGAGAGAGCTCTAGAAGAGTCGATAGCCTAGGGACATTGTGATGACCGGGCTGAACATGTACGTCGTGTAGGTGTCGACGAGATAGCGCTCGCTAAAGGACTCAAACTCTTCGATGAGGCGCCTGCGCGCGCTTTGGTTTGGCTTAGAGTCAGCCTCAACGGTCGCCGTCGCCGCGACGGTCGCGGCGACTCCGATGGCTGCTCTCACGGTGAAGCGTTCTCTGTAGACTCTCTTCCATCCAAACTCAGCGTCCAGCATGTGCAGCGTTGAGCCCACAGCGTAGGTCCGCGCATTGCCGCTCGTGCTGGGGGCGGCTCTACCAGTCAATCCAGCCAATAAGGCCTCAGTCGAAGTGCCACCACCGAGGGCTGCGAGTCCATATCCCGCGTCGGCATACATCCCATAGGGCAGCTGCCAACCGATATGGGTTCTCCAGATCAATGAGTCTTGCAGGGTCTCCTCGATGAGATCTCCTGTCGTTGAGTCATATGAGTTTGGGACGCTCTGAACCACCTCATTGATCAAAGCCACATAGCGCCCAGGTAAATACCCCGCGCTACTAGACGCGCGCAGACCGTTGGGCCACTCGAGACCCACGCTAAGCCCAAGAGCGATGGGCAGCTCGGTGCCCACTTCGACATCCAAGTGCATATCAGAGGCGGCGACAGGCTGGGCCAATAGGAGGGAGACAAAGATCGCGAACTGACTCACCCTGCGGCGACTAAAATAGCCCAAGATAGCTCCTAGACCTCAAATGGGAACAGGTGCCCCAGATCAACATTAAACAGACGAGATCACAACAGAAGCCCTGACATCACCACGCCGGTGAGCCCCTAAAAAAACATGGTCTCACGTCGGAGATATCGCCTGTCTGAATGCGCCGCGAGGTCACTCTTAAAGGCGACCTAAGCTGACGAAATCTTGAATATCTCAATCGGAGGGCAGGTATGGTATATCAACTAATTAATTATTCCCTGGTGAGGAGTGACGAGATGAACACTGGACGTCGAGCAATAAAAACCGGCCTTACGCTGATGGCGATGGGAATATTCCTTATCTGTACTGGATGCGGCGAGCGCCAAACCCTCCCATCGTCTACAATCAACGTGGGTGGTATTGATCGAGAATATAACCTCTTCGTTCCCAATAATCCGCCTGAGGGTCCCATGCCTCTCTTAGTCGCGATACATGGTGGAGGGGGTCAAGGTGAGGCCTTTCCGCAACAAGCACAATTCGAGGCGCTCGCTGAGTCGCAGGGCATCATCCTAGCGTTCCCGCAGGCACATCTAATGCCGAATAATGAGGGTGAGTGGCAGCTCAACACCCGCCCCGAGTCTCGGCATGACCTCGACTATATTGAGGCTATGATCGATGACATCTCATCCCGTCACCAGGTTGATGCGACGCGGGTCTACGCGACCGGGTACTCCCTCGGATCCATGTTCACCTACGACCTCGCATGCCATCTCAGCGCACGGTTCGCGGCCATCGCGTCCTTCGCTGGAACGATGCCGGTGACTATGCACTCCTGCGACCAGGCACATAAGGTACCGATCATGCACATCCACGGCGTCGAAGACGGGATCATCTCCTATACTGATTCGTGGGACTGGAAGGAGTGGGACTCCGTGGGGGCCATGCTCGACATCCCAGGCTTAATGCAGTTTTGGAGTGAAAAATATAACTGTGTAGATGAGACGCAGGTGGCCTCAGACTCATCGACCCACTTCGTTCACAGCGGCTGCGATGACGGCACACGGTTCGAACACCACCGACTAAATGGCGTCGGACATGGATGGCCAGATGCGATCGACAGCGTCTCCACCCACGAGGTCATCTGGACCTTTCTGAGCGAGTTCTCTAGATAGATTCGTGAGCGAGAGTTCCAAGTGAGTCATGGTCAACTGCGGCTCTCGCCGCAGTTGACTGCCACTGAGCCCAGCGACTCAACATCACCTTCACCAACCATACCGCCCGCAGTCACGAGAGCTTCTTTGTCGGCCAGAAGCATGTATAGATGCGTCGCATCGAATGCTCCGCTGAGGATGAACCAATGATGACCGCACAGCCGAATCGCTCTTCGCTGATCACCGTGATCCTGCTCCCCCTGCTCCTCTGTCTCAACGCTCACGCAGAAGGATCGCCTGGGGCCGCTGATGACGGTCAGACCGTGTCCAGTAAACAGTTACCTCCCATCGTCGAGTTGAGCTTTGGTCGTAGCCAATTATTCGCTGAGCTCACCGGGTCAAAGCTAAACGATGTTGGCCCTGGGGGCCTCGTACCTACGAGCTCTGTGCTGTTTCTTGGAGAGTGGTTGATGGCGCCTAAGTGGGGGCTGCTCGCTGCGTTTAACCTTCCGCTCACGACCCAACGTACAGTGCAAGCGGACGGTACGGTCTTCGAAGAGCGAGTGGCTCCATCCTATGTCGCGGGCATCAGGTATTCTCTGCTCAGCTTCGACCTACGACCAAGGGCGATTCTAGACATCCAGGGTACGCTCTTGGTCGGGCGTACATTCAACAGCGACGAAGGGGACTTCTTCTTCCCTCTCTCTGGTCTTAGACTCCACCTGGCTCGGCCAAACGGCCCCGGGATGTACGCCGGCGTCACTTGGGCCTTCCAAAAGGAGACCCTCGCCCTGCTCTACGGGATCTCTCGACGGTTCTAATTTGGACGTGGGGGGAGACGATTTTGCCTCCGCTCGATAGTCTAAACGCTACTCTTCGAGTAGCTCGAGTCGCTGATGTTCGACGATGAAGTCAAAGGCTAACCTCTTCAGGTTTCTCCCATCGATCGTCACGTTCCACGCGCTGTGTCCACCATCGAAAGGATAGAATGCATATGGAACATCGTTGCTCTGACACGCGTCCCGGAGCGCCTCGGCTAAGGCGAACACAACCGTAGGGTCATCACGACCATGCACAATACTGATAGGCGCGTCTTCGCTGTCGAAGCGGTTCTGGCCATCGCGGAGCTGTAAGAGGTCGATCATTGTAGCGCCACCCCAGTGATCGATCACCGTAGCGACATCCGAGCGGGCGTCTAAGTGAGTTGTAGCGAGGGTAGGATCATCATCAACGCTGATCTCATCTCGATAATCACCTGGGTCACTGACACCTAACATGACGGCGATGTAGGACCCGGCAGATCCCCCTAAGGCTGTAATGTAGTCCGGATGCACTCCATAGAGCTCAGCGTTCGCGTGGAGCCAGCGAATGGCCGCTTTCGCATCGCGCCCGGCTGGATACATCGCGTTGACCTGATCGGTGCGATCGCCGACCGGAAAGGGCGGCCAACGGACTGGAATAGAACCGTGGTCTCGCAGAAGGCGATAGTTGATGGACAGCGCCACCCAGCCGCGCTGGACGAAGAACCCAGCGATCTCCCTCAACTGACCCTGTCGAGAGTCACCAGACCGGAATCCACCTCCGTGAATGATGACGAGCGCAGGTCGGTTGGCCTCAGGGGCGCCCTGGGGTACGGCGATGTCTAGGGTCAGGTCGACGACCTCCCCCTCGACGCTATCCCAACTTTGTCTCCTGAGACCCTGACCGTAGACCACATCCTGAGTGACGATGGGACGATAAATGGCCCTGTTCGACACCGCGTTGACAGGCTCAGTACCCCCTGAATCAAGTTCGAGTATCTCGCTATCTAGCGCGATGGACGCGTCCGACGAAACAGCCGAGTCCATGGAGGTCGAGCCGTCAGCGGTTTGACCGAGGTCTCCGGACCTCGCTCTCATATCAACGGGAACCTCTGCGTCTCTCGATGGGAGGAGGGAGTCGATGGCTACGTCGAACTGAGCGCGGTCGACTGAGACTGCTTCATCGGGGTAGACCGCCGCCGCGTCATCGAGTCTAGCGGGCCCAGCGCTGTCATCGGAACACCCAATCAATAAACACAGTGAGGTGAACCACAGAGCGCGCATTCTAGCTCCCTAAATTACGGTCGTTGGTCATATAGGTTAGGTCTAACACAGGGCCTCAGCACAAGAAATTCAATCGATGTCAGCGCCAGGCCGCCTCAAAAAATCATGACCATCACACCACGTTTTACGCTGATTTCTATTTCCAGTGGTCAATCAATACGCCATCTTTAGGAATCTTCATTCATTGTCGGGTCAGGTCACACCATGCGGCGTAACACTTTGGTCGTCTTAGCTCTCGTCTCCCTGGTCGCCTGCGGAGGAGACGAGTCCTCCGAACTCGACGCAAGTCAGATGCGTCGTGTCCGCGACATGGGACAAAATGGATTCGCTCAAGATATGTTGGTCATCCCCACAGGAGACGCGTCAGTGCCTCTACTCGATGGGACCACCCCAAGAAACGATGGGTCCGCAGCCCAGTCGGACGCAGGCGTGGGAGGCGATGGCGGAGACATCTCGACCGACGCCGCGACAGTGGGACCCGATGGCGGAGGTAACGTGAACCCGGACGCGGCCACCCCCGTCGCCGAGGAGGACGACGTGTTCCCAGCTGGTGCGAACGGCGTATTGGCGCGCCATGAGCTGAATGGGAACATCGACGACTCCAGCGGTAATGGGCGAGACCTCATCTTGATGGACGGAAACTTCGTCGCCACCGATTTCGGACGTGGCCTCGAGGTGGGCAATCCGGCCCATGGCCTCAACTGGACGGCCCACGCCAATCTACTCAGACATCCGTATACCATCGAGATGGTCTTTACCTTCGAAGAGCAGGCAGGTCAGAGCTTCGCGAAGATCTTCGACACCGACAGCAGTAGCGAGGATGGCTGGTACATTCAGGCTGATGGTTTTAGGAACTGGCCCAGCGATAACGACCCAATCGTGGGACGCGGGCTCATCGCGTCGGGCGAACAAACCTATCTCGCCGTCGTCTCTACCTCCCCCTCCGATATCAACGTCTACATTAATGGGGTTCGCGCGAGTGAGCGCCCAGTCGGCGCCCGCTTCGACGCACCTCCCACCGAAGTGATCCTCTTCCGCGATGACGGAGATGTCTCAGCCGGTGAAGAACCGCACGCGATTATCGACGCCATCCGGATCTCATCGACGAACAGAACAGACGCCGAGATCGCGGCGGTTCAGGCGCGTCTCGACGGCCGCTGAAGGCGAGCCGCATCCTTCGCGGTAGATGGCGGAGCCCTCCCAAGTACTTTGGTGATTATCTTCCGGTATTGCACACTCAGGGCCTATCATTGCGGAGCGTACGTTTCGCAAACAGCGCTGGGGGTCCTGGTGAAACGCGACGGGCTCAGGGATCGACCTCGCTGAGAATCCATTCAAGCGCCAGGTCACTCGGGCCGATTGCCCCAGGCGTCTCATGGATAGGGGCCTGATTTCGGGGCGCTCAAATTCGATCTAATCGCCCAATTGCTGGTAAGAATAGCCTCAGTCGGGAGGAAGTATGAACCCTAGAAAACACCATCGCTCAAGGCTGATCAGCCTCGGTCTGATCCTCTGTTTGATGTTCGCCTGCCAACCGGCGAGCGACTCAGAGACAGATCCGTCCATCGACGCGGCCATCATGGACATGATGGACAGCGGTCAGGAGATGACGGACGCGGATATTCCCCCTCTACCCGACATGGGGGTGCCCGCGCTCTGCGATCCTGATCCCTATCTACCGGCTCGACCTCTCTGGTCGGAGATTACGAACCCTAACGACTATTTCACGGGTCCATATCCAGACTACGTAGACATCTCTAATAACTTCACTGTCATCGACAGCCTCAGGCTGCTCATCTCTATCTTCACGAAGAGCATCGAGAAGCTTAAGGCGCTGAAGTCCGATGGGCTCGTCGCCCCGTTAGCGGCGGTCCTCGACCCGCAGCAAGTCTTTGGCCACTGCATCTGTAATGACTGCGGCTCGGTGCCGGCCGAAGAGGTCTGGGATAACACCCAGGCCAGCGTCATCGAGCTGGCTCAGAACGTGAGTAACACCCTCCCGGCGACCTTCGCAGACCTACTTGAAGAGCTCCTGCAGACGCGGATCGAGTTTCTACAAAATGAGTTCAGCCAGACCCTGACGTTCGTCAACGCTCAGCCCCAAGCCATCGCCGACAGTATTCAGGGGAACGTCGAAGCTGAGGTGCAGACGCTGCTGAACAACGTTGAGACGACTCTCCAAGAGGCGGGCGCAGATCTCACTGAGTTTCCAACGCTCGTGGACGAGTATCAGCAAGAGATCACGAGCACCATAACCGACCTACAGACCCAGATCTCCATGGACTTCGAGACGGTGAGAGCCACGATTCAATCCATGTTGGATATGGCGAACTCGCCCAGCATCACGCGCCTATGGGCCGACATGCGAGCCCTGTGGCGCATCTTCAAGAACATCAACAGCGTCCATGACCTGACCTGCCCTGATGATCACCCGTCAGATCAGTGCGTCGACTTCCAGCAAGTCAGCACGCTACTCGAGAGCGTGCAGGCAGAGCTCACGGCCATCATCGAGGCTGTACAGACGGCCATCGACGCCGTCACCAACAGCTATGAGTCCGTCGTCGAGTCGGCCAACCTCGTGGGTGACCTAAGCACCAATCTAAGGACCGAGCTCGAGTCGACGATGCAGGCGGCGCTGGATGGTCAGGCTGTCTCGGTCATGAATATTCAGGACGACCTGATGAACTTTCAGATGGCGCTCCCCGGAGCCATTCAGGAGCCCGTCCAAACGGGCCTCGACGGGATCATCGCCGAGCTACAGAGCCTGACGGACGCCTGTGAGCAGGTCGTCACGGGAGTCGAGATCGGTCAGGAGCTTCAAGACACAGCCCTCGCGGAGCTACAAACGCAGCTGATCCAGCCATTCTTAGACATCATCAATGACAACATCGGTGGGTGTTACTCCCGCGCCCGTCGAGCGGGATGCAACGTCTCATGCGAGGACGATGGCGGTGTGTTTCTGTGGTTCCCCGTGGACATGTTCCGTGACCCTTCAACCGCTGGTGCCACGGCGCTCTTCGCCTTAGACCAGATCGGATTTCTCGATCGCATCAGCGCCTTGACCAATGACGCAGACAGCCCTTTCCTGGACGCCATCAACGCCGCCATTGGAGCGCTGGGCGACGCCTCCTCTGTGATCGCTAACATCCAGGAGGTTCTCGACAGCTTCCTAGACTATCTGGACCGATACACCGAGGGTTATCACCTCGGTGCGTACGACTCACTCAGACCCGATCTTCACATGTGCGTCGGGTTCGCGGGGCACGGCGCGTACGCACAACTGGGCGGTCTCGGTAATGATAAGGTCAGCATCGGCGCACGGTACACCGCCCACAACCTGAGTCAGCAGCATCGAGCTCAGTTCCGCTCCGGTGGCTTCGCCGTACAAGCTTGGGGCTATGGATTCAGCCTAGCTCCCTCCATTGAGCTCAACACGCAGATCGACGGATGGAGCTGGTGGAACGCCCAGGCGCCCTTCGGGGTCAATCTTGGAGGCGGTGTCCCCGTCGACACCATCATCGACTACGACATCTTCCACCTGATCGACGAGGACCAGCTTGGCAATCTCGCGAGCGGAGGTCAGATTGGCTTTGGGAATCTCCTAGTCAAGGACCTCTACCCTGCCCAATACGACAACGGCATGGAGGGTCCCCATGTCTGGCCTCGCCTGACCGCCCGCGACGAGACTCCCTGGGAGCGATACTCCCTGGCCGTTCTGAGCGCCGGTCTAAATCTAAAGCTCGACATCGAACCGCGACGCTGGGACATCGCGACCATCGACATCTTCCCACCCTTCTTGAGCGCGACCCCATACTTCGGGCTGGGCGCCGGAGTCCAGTGGCGGCACGAGGCCAATTATCTCCTCAAGGACCTCCGCGATAAGATCAACGCTGGGCTCCCGCCCGAAGACCAGCTGAGCGATGACGACTTCAAGCGAGATATGCACGCTCTCCAAGCGCCCGATTTAAGCGCCGACAATGGCACGAGCGGATATATCGAGCCCGAGGTAGGTCTAGAGGTGTTTCTAGGTTTCAAGGTCTGGAAGGTGCGCATCGGTGCCGGCGCGGTGATGGGTCTGTCCATCAAAGTTGAGCCGGCTGGGTACGGTGGCGTACTCGACCTGAACGCCGCCATGGCCGAGCTCTTGGTCAACAGTAATCCGGGCGCGGAGGCCCCCTGCGAACCGGTCATGAACACGACCTACAATAAGGTCTGTAATAACCAGAGCCTGACGGACGCCGACGGCGCCGGCTTGAGCGCGGGCACCTACGCCTGTGAGCCATCGAGCTCCGGCAGTTCGTGCTGCCTCGAGGTGGCTGGAGTCACCGCATGCATCGACGCCTGGACGGGGATAAATGAAGACCTCTGTACCTCTATAAACACGGCT
>CALELH010000138.1 GCA_937902595.1 uncultured Myxococcales bacterium | reverse complement strand
GGCCGCGGCGATCCTGATTTGCGGTAGTGCCGGTGCCGTCAGTGACATAGTCGGTGTGTGGGCGCGCACCAGGACCCGCGTCGTCGAGATCCTGTCCCCAGAGGAGGAACTCGATCGCGTGGTAGCCCGTAGCGATGTTGTCGTCCTTGCCTTCTTCGTTGAGACCCTCAAGGGCAGCGGCCGTGATGTCGACTGTGGTGTCGTTGATGATCCCGGAGCTCTCGCCACCATCACCCTCGACATAGTCGACATAGGCCTCGTCCATTGGCCACGCGTTGAGAAGCCCTTCAGGGCCTTCAGCGTCGTCGATCGGTCCCTCGTAGAAACGGTAGACCTCTGTTTGCAAGTAGGGTTCCCGTGCCGCGAGCCACGCTGTCTTTGCAGCCTCGAGACCGTCTACCGAGGGCGCGTCGACGAAGGCGATGATGGCCTGGTCGAGCGCCTGCGCTGTGATGAGCGAGTCGCTATATGTGGCGTATGCGATCTCAGCGTATGTATTTACTGCAGCTGCGGCCGTCTCAGCGTTCAAGCCTGCAGGAGCGTTACTGTCGCTGCTGTCACTTCCACACGCGACGAATGCGAGGGCGGACGCGAGAATCGCGATAACCTTGAGTGATTTAACCATTTCTCTGACTTCTCCATCTTTCAATTTGAAGGCTCAGCGTATGACCGGTAGCCCTCTGTTTATGCTCCAACGCCGTGATGACATTGAATTTCACAACGCTATTTAATGAAAAAGATTATCAAGATCAATAATAATGAAATTCATAATCAACATGTGCGTACTATCGCGCAGACTCTGGCAACGGTCTGTTCGCTGCTTGGTTGATGGTCGGGGGAGACTAGCTGTGTTCGAGCGAACCCAGTTTTCGCCGTCTCCCCCAAGAAAAAGTAAACAGTTAAATTATGATATTGACATTCGTTTTCAAGAAGGGTTTAAGTGTCGTCATTGAAGCGGTGACGGGAACGGTAACCAATGGCGTGTAACAGATGTGAAACAGTGCTCTTGTCGGAGGGGCCGACGTGTAAAGTGCATGGCTGCACCTGCGGGGTTGTTCAGGTCACTTCAGGTGGCATGACCATTAGATTGACCGCAGAGGCGTTCCTAAAGATCGCGTGGACGATCGAAGAGGCTGCCCTGAAGTTGGTTGAAGAGGGCGGCTTTAAGACACAGACGGACACGCCGCAGAACGTTCATTGAGCTTGTCTACCGTTTATTAGTTCTTAGAACCTCAGCGTTCTAATGGGGGTCCTGCTCTCCCCGGTGTGGGGCCCC
The DNA here is from genome assembly GCA_937902595.1 of uncultured Myxococcales bacterium. Lineage (GTDB taxonomy): Bacteria > Myxococcota_A > Bradymonadia > UBA7976 > UBA1532 > UBA1532. The sequence goes on along the minus strand of CALELH010000138.1, from coordinate 3,350 downwards.
CAAACAATCGATTCTTAGAACCTCAGCGTTCTAATGGGGGCTCTGCTCTCCCCGGTGTGGAGCTCCCAAACCTTTTCGTGTCTTCGGCATCCGAGCTCCTTGGATGTCGAGTTCTGGAGACCCGGTGGGAACCGGGCACTCTAGAGGGGGCCCTGTTCTCCCCGGTATGGGGCCCCCCTCCCTTTTCTTGTCCTTGGTGCTCAGCACTTTGGGCGCCATATTACGGAGCGTCGGTCTACACCGAAGGCTCCGGAGGGGTCCCCTTTCTCCCCGGTTTGGGGGCCCCCTCCCATCTCCTTAAAATTTAGATGAACTAGGGAACGGGATTAGAGAGGGCTCGCTCGTATCTCTCTCGTGAGACAGGCCCCGTGTCTTCATGGGCGTTAGGTGAGATCTCCGATCCATCTTCATACACCATTTGGGTGAGGTCGAAGACGCATAGGCCTCTACTGTCACCGGCTTCGTTGGGGACCCTTAGGATTTCAACTGGGCCACGCAGGTCATCGGGATCGAGGCGGCGAACACAGACGGCAGGGGCATCACAGTCATCGTTCGATCGACAAATGGTGGCACAGCGCCTATTGACCGCCGCCGACTTTCGAGGGGTCTCAGGCGTATCGCAGAGGACATTGTCAGGACAGGGGTTCAGGCACGCCATTCCCTCGGGGCAGGCGGAGTTGTCACTGCACTTGTAGCCACCTTCTCGTCGAGGTTCCCCTGTCCTTGAGGCGACCCAGTACTGCTTGTCAGGGTTACCATAGCCAAAGGTCTCTCTGACCTTGCCGAGGTTTGTTTCATCCTCTTTCGGGTGACAGTCAGTGCATGGCTTCGCCCCGCGGCCAATCGTGTGTTGATTATTTGGCATCCAACCGAAGCCCACGCGCCCATCCGCCGCGCGCCTAGCCTCTTGGTCGATCACCCGAACTCGATCCTCCTTCCTCGTGAAGAAGAACTGCATCGATGGGCACATCGTGTCGATCATGCCGCGCTGATTGGTGCCCAGGATGATCATCTCTATATCGAAGAACTGTCGGCTCGCGCCGACAACGGCCCGCATGTACTCACCCGTTTGCTCGTTTCGGACTCGCTGTCGGGGGATCTCGTTATTATACGTGATGTGGCACCCGAAGCAGTTCATGCGCCACGTCGAGTGGCAGGTCCAGCATTCCATGGAGTCAGTGTGGGACACGCCCCCTACATTGGGCGCCATCGCATCACAGAACGATGAGAACAGGTCTCGATTCTCCTCATCACAGCGCTCGGCTACCAGATCAGCGATTTGGGTGACCTTAAGGCGCTCGCCAGTCCTCTTGGTCGTGAGCCATAGGCCCTCATCGTCTCTCTCAAGTTGATCTAGGGGGGTGCCATGCTGCGTACGAAATGCGCCACCTTCATCTGGAATCGCGCGCGTCCGAACGGTGCCGTGGCAGTCGGTACACTGAATGTCTACTTGGCCCTTGGCTGTCGAATACAGCTTGCCGTCTCCGTGCACTGCGCGGGTTGTGTGACAGTCGGCGCAGTCCATACGACAGTCGTCGCCATCCTCGCCCGGCCGACGGCAATGAATGTCTGGAGGGGTCAGGGTATCGAAGGGGTCGTTCTTCTCTTTGGCGTAATAGGCTCCGTTGGGGTTGCCATGGACTGGCGTTTGCTTCCAGGGTTCGTGGGCGGCTTTGTCTTCCGGGGCCTCATTAAACTTACCCTCCCGAACGCCTTGGTAGGTGAGACCAATCCGAGCGCCTTGGAAGTGACAGTGCTCACACTGGCTTGTTGGAATCTGATTGGTGAGTGTGTGCTGAATGGGGTGACCCGGTTCAGTGAGATCCGCAGTTGGATCCCTGGTCTTGGAGAGTCCGTCGGCGTCGTAGGTCATGTGGCATGCTGTACACCCCGAGCTGCGGTAGTTCCGCAGGTCGTTATTCCTGCCGAAGCTCGCCGTGTGGCAGTAGGGACAATTTTGAACAAGGTAGGTGTCCATCGCCGCGCTCACAAAGTCTTCGTCGGGCGAGACCGTCGCGCCCCGAAGAGCGCTAATCTCTGCCGTTCTCAATACATCAGGCGCCTCGTCATTCGTTATCGGTGACTCACGGTCGACGGTGCCCACTTCGGCGGTGCGACTCTGCATCCCCGCTAGGAAGCGAGACAGATTATAGTGACCGGTAAACGTCTCCATCACCGAGAGTCTTGCCTGATCGACAGCCTCCTGATGGCAGCTACCTCCATTTGCCTTTCCGTTGCTCGACCCACATCCCTTGTGGGCCACTCTATGGTCACCAGGATTGATGAACTGAATCACCTCGTCCGGGATCTTGTCGATCTGGTCCGTGGACAGGCGTCTTATCCCTCTGTAGTCCAAGCAACAGACGCCGCTCGGAGAGCAGGTGAGCCAATTATCGCATGGAGCCTCGTCACAGGAGAGGCAGCGATTTGTCTCTCGATCGCAGGCGTTGCCCGTCGCGTTGCAGTCGGACCGATGTTCACAGGGCGCTTGAGCGAGTCTATCAAGAGACGGATCTTCGCAAGACGGGGGCATCCCTGCCCCTAGATCTTCAGGGAGGCGAGGGTGTGCTTTCTGCGGGTCCACTCGCTCATTAGGGTCTCCGCCATGGCAATCCACGCAGCTCAGCTCAGCGCCTTCAAACGGGTGAGCGGTTTCAATGCCTTCACCATTTGGCCGATGGCAGTGGACGCATCCACTCACGAATCCCAAATCCTGCTCTACGGGGCCCATGTCTTTGGTGTCTGGGGAAGGGGCGGCGTCTCTGACGTCAGGTCGAGGTACATCCAGCTCCATATCGAGCCCTGCATCTGTTCCGGTATATCCGTCGTCATCACAGCCGAGGATAAAGCTGATGGACAGCAGCAGAGCCAAGAAGGTCTGGCGTAGCATCCGACTAGTACTGCAGACGGATCCTACCCTCGAAAATGATGGACGGGTCTGCCGCCAATCCACTGCTAACCTCCCCGGTTACCTCTAGCTCCAACTCGATAATATCATCGATCTCGATCGAGGGAAGAGCGTTCAATCTTAGGTCGGTGATCTGCCACTCGGCGTCGGCTGTACAGGTCGCCTGGACGGCCTGGAAACCTCCCTCGGCGACCGGGAGGCCATCATTCGATACGGTGAGAGACACAGCGCTGTCTGAGGTCCATTGTTGGAGTCGAAGACCCAGGGCAAAGTAACCGGAGCTGTCTTCTGATGCATGGATCACGACGTCGATGATGTTTCCTGCACGTCCGTCAGCGTCTGTGAGTACAACCTCTCCACCGAAGCCCTCTAAGCACTCACAGCTCCCATCGCCACCGCCGCCGCGACCACCACCGCCGTTGCCGATGCCGTTGCCGTCGAG
>CALELH010000137.1 GCA_937902595.1 uncultured Myxococcales bacterium | reverse complement strand
CATCTGGTCGAGCACGTCGCCTCGGTCATCTCACGCGAGTGCAGCGCCGCGACCGACAACCCGCTTGTTTTTCAGAAAGCGAATGGGGACCTAGATCTCCTGAGTGGTGGAAATTTCCACGGTCAACCTGTCGCTCTCGCAGCAGATTACCTCGCCCTCGGGCTCGCTGAGCTTGCGAATATCTCAGAGCGACGTATTGAGCAGCTGGTCAACCCGGCGCTCTCGAGTGGCCTTCCCGCGTTCTTGGCGACGAACAGTGGGCTCAACAGTGGCTTCATGATCGCTCAGGTGACCGCTGCTGCGCTGGTGAGCGAGAATAAGATTCTCGCCCACCCTGCGTCCGTTGATAGTATTCCCTCGAGCGCAAACCGAGAAGACCACGTCTCTATGGGGACGATCGCGGCGCGGAAAGCTCGAAACATCACCGAACATGTTGAGTACGTGCTGGCCATCGAGCTTCTCTGTGCCGCTCAGGGTATGCACCTAAGGCGGCCACTGAAAGCGAGCCCAGCTCTTGAGGCGACCATCGACTGCATCAGGGCTCTGGTACCTCCTCTAGACGAGGACCGAAATATCAACCCCGACATCAACGAGATCGCAGCGTTGATTCGCTCCGGCCTCCTCGTGGAGAAGGTCGAAAAGGCAGCAGGAAGTCTCAAGTAGGGGATCACATATGGACTACGCACTGATCATCGAAGGCGCGAACGAGGTTTTCACGGGCGGCGCCCCTATTGAAGTCGCAGACCCTGTCATCGCGGTCGAAGATGGAAAGATCGCCTACGTGGGAGCGCGCGCCCACTTGAACCAAGACAAAGTCTCAGACAACACCGAGCGTTTCTCAGCCCTCGGGCAGCTCATTACTCCAGGTCTCGTTGACCCACATACCCACGTCGTCTTCTCAGGTGATCGAAGCGGTGAGTACGCGATGCGCTCAGCAGGAAAAGGCTACTTGGAGATCGCGAAGGCCGGAGGTGGCATCGCCGCTACCATGCGCGCAACACGACAGGCCTCAGTCGACGAACTGGTCACCACAGCGCTCCCCCGCCTAGACCGCTTGCTCGCGAACGGAGTCACCACCGCGGAGGTTAAGTCAGGCTACGGTCTCAGCTTTGAATCTGAGATCCGGATCCTTGAGGCGATCAAGGCGCTCAATGCGCGTCACCCCATCGATCTCGTCGCGACATTTCTAGGCGCTCACACTGTCCCTCCAGAGTACAAAGAGCGTCGCTCCGAATACGTGAGAGAGGTCACTGAACGAATGATCCCAGAGGTTAGCCGGCGCGGCCTAGCTGAGTTCTGCGATGTGTTTGTCGAAGAGAGCGCCTTCTCTCTTGAGGAAGCCGAACTCGTCTTTAGAGTTGGTCTAGAGCACGGCCTGCGTCCCAAGGTGCACGCTGATCAGCTCAGCGCTGGAGGTGGCAGTGAGCTCGCTGCTCGATTGGGCGCCGTCAGCGCCGATCATCTGGAGCACATCAGCGACGCAGGTATCGCTGCGATGGCTGAATCGGATACGGTCGCCGTCCTTCTACCCGGCGCAGCGCTCTTCCTCAATCAGCAGGAGAACCCTCCCGCTCGCAAGCTTCTGGACGCGGGAGTTCGCGTCGCGCTCGCGACCGATTGTAATCCCGGTACCTGTATGTCCGAGAGTCTACTGCTCATGCTTACTCTCGGTATGTCGCGGTTTGGAATGAGCCCGAGCGAGGTGCTGGACGCTGTGACGGCGCAGGCCGCGAAGGCTATTGGCCGGGAGGATAGAGCTGGACAGATCTCAGTCGGCCGGCCTGCAGATCTGGCGATCTTTGACGTCCCAACTCACCAACACCTGCCGTATCATTTCGGGGTACCGCACACGACCGCGGTCTTCAAAGGTGGACAAAAGGTATACGGCGCCTGACCGGCTAGGCGCGACTTCGCGCCGCCTCCCACACCTCACGCAGCTCATCTTCTCCGATGGGGCCTGCTCGAAAGATGTGTAGATCACCATCGACCAATCCAACCACGGTGCTCGCACTGCCAGCCACAGCCTCAGCTTCAATGAGCCCATCGACACCGGTGAGGCCGGAGGTGTCACATTCGGCGACCGAAGACGCTGCGGGTTTGCCTGTGACGTTCGCGCTCGTCGCAACGACAGGCTCACCCAAGCCAGCAACCAACGCCTGAGCGATGGGGTGCGCAGACATTCGAACCCCCACCATATTGGTGCTGGCGGTGATCGGAGCTGGTAGCCCAGGAAAGGCCGGGATCACTAATGTGAGAGGTCCGGGCCAAAAACGCTGGGCCAAGACAGCCAGAGGTGTCTCCATCTCCGAGCTCATCAGGATCTCGACAGAGGGTAATAGGATGGGCAGCGGTTTCCCAGCCGGGCGCCCCTTTGCCTCGACGAGCTTCTCTACGGCGCCCGGATCGAGGGCGCGGCATCCAAGACCAAAACTCGTCTCCGTTGGAAAGACGACTAACCCACCGCCCCGCATACGGGCGACAGCTTGCTCTACAGTCAGTCGGGGTAACATCGCTCTACCTCACCTAGGGCTGAAATCACATCTCGCGCTCGCAGGCCATTCGAGCCGCGCTCATCGCACGCATGATCACCTGCCAGCGCGTGCCATGCAACAGCTGCGCATGCAGCATCCACAGAGGACGCTCCTCGAGCGAGCAAAGCGCCCACTATTCCCGCGAGGATATCTCCCATCCCAGCGGTCGCCATCCCAGCGTTGCCGTAGGGACAAACCCACATATCCCCAGACGGTGCGCCGACCACGGTGTGCGCTCCCTTGAGTATCACGACTGACTTCGAGCGCTCGACAAGCTGGGAGACCGCACCGAACCTGTCCGACTGAACCTCTGCCGAGGTGAGTCCCAAGAGCCGAGCCGCCTCACCCGGATGTGGCGTCAAGACCCGTTCACCGGGCCCCGCGAGGAGCTCCGGTCGTCCGGCCGCATGATTCAAAGCATCAGCGTCGATCACCATAGGAGACGCGGTATGTACGAGCACCTCAATCAAGCGGCGCCCCCAGTCCGAAGACGTAGGATAACCCGGCCCCACAACGAGACTTGAAAACGCCTCTAGCTCAGCGACCGCAGCGTCGACGCTGCGGTCTCCTTCCAAGAGGCAAGTCACCATGACCTCGTAGGCATCCTCAGCGAGGGCCGCTAAGGACGCCTTCTCCGTCCCTATCGTGACCAAGCCGGCGCCCGCTGCTAAGGCGGCGTCGGCGGCCATATGGACCGCACCTGTGCGACCCAACTCACCGCCGATAACACCGACGTGACCATAAGTCCCCTTATGGGTGTCCGCTGATCGAGCTTCAAACACCCATCCGAGGACGTCTTCTGCGAGAAGGCTCACCCCTGGAGCCTCTGTGACCATCGCCTCGTCAGGCATGCCGATATCCACGATGTATAAGAGACCGCAGTGCTCGGCCCCCGGGAACGCCCAGTGTCCTGGCTTACTTGTCTGAAAGGTGACCGTCCGGTCTGCATGGACGACAGGGCCCAGGACACGCCCGGTGTCCGCGCAGAGGCCACTCGGTAAATCCGCTGCGACCACTGGACAATCAAGCTCATTAATCAACTCTATAACCGCCCT
>CALELH010000136.1 GCA_937902595.1 uncultured Myxococcales bacterium | reverse complement strand
ACCGCCCTGGGAGGGCCCCTCCAAAAACATCCCGATATCCACCTGTGTGGGGGTCATGGCAATCCACGCAGGTCATGGATCCGTCCCGGTAGCAGGCGCTCCAGTGGTGGCCCTCTTGGTAACTAAACTTTACGGCCTCTCCGTCCAAGTTAAACCGTCGACCTGAAGGTTTCCGTAGGTGCGCCGTGCTGTAAAAATTCTCCCCTTCGCCCCCCGCGAGATACCCCGGCGAGACGGCCGACTTGTCCTCGTGACACCGTGCGCATATGGCGACCGAGCGCTCTTTACTTGAGAGGGCTAACGCCTCCATCTCAACCTCTTCTGCGCCCTTGGTGGCGGCCTCTGCGTGTGCCCTGCCTGGTCCATGACAGGATTCGCAGTTAATGTTGAGGGAGGTCCACTTCGTCTCATAGCGCCCGCGCGCCTCGTTAAAACTTAAGCCGATCTGGCTACCATGACACCCTTGGCAGTTAGCCCCCTTGTCAACACCGAGCACTCGGGCAGGAGGATACTCGCAGTCCCTAAGGCGGACGCCCTCATCGATCGCTGTCCACTCGCTGCGACGGCTGTTTTGGCAGAACCAGGTCTCACTGCTCACGCTGTAATCAAAGGGAAGCATGGCGTAGCGCCCGTCTTTAAGGAGGGTGAAGTACGCCTGTGTGCCTCCACCGTGGATTCTGCCGGCGCCTACCACCGCATCCACCGTATAGCGGACCTTAAGACGCCCTCTCTCCTCGACCACAAAGGCGTACTTGCCGCGCTCCAGAACCGGCCGCACAGTGGCGTCCTTAAACTTTAGGGGCTCCCCAGCAAATGAAGGGATCACGGTCTTGGGGGTTGGCGGCCCACCTGCCTGACCGTGGGTCGAACCGCTCCATTGGGCATAGACCTCAGCGTGACAGCTTTCACAGCGCGCGGCGCCAGCAAACTCTTCTAGAGCAGGAGCCGGCCTCGACGTCGGCTTAGGGAGATCGGCGGCGGTGATCGTGGCCGCAGGGACAAGGGTAGGAGGCCGATAGGCCGCGTCGGATTCCTCAATGACAGGCTGGGTCACGTCGGGCTCAACAACAGGAGCCTCCGGCCGTCCACTCGTGCAGCCGATGCCCACCAGCGCAAGCAGCGCGTAGAACCGATTCAACGACCGTCCCCTGCCCACCCAGGCTGCTCACACTTGCACAGCTGGCGGATATGCCCGACCAGCGCTCTGATGTCAGCAGCCTGAAGCGATGCACCCCATCCGGGCATTCGGTGACTCTTATTGAGGACAAATCCGCCGACATGGATTCCGTCAAAGAGGGTGTCGTCAGGCCTCTTTGACATCAGCGAGCCGTCGGTGTGCGCGGTCGGTCGCGGGGTCATGTACTGCGCGTTAAAGCCGCGCCCGTCGCCCGACTCACCGTGGCACATGGCACAGTACCGTCCATATTGCGCCTCCCCGCTGCCCCCCACTCGTTTCGGGGCCAAGGTGTGCGCCAACGGCGACAAGTATTCGCGCTCTCCCGCGGCGGCTCCGTCGCTCACTAACCACTGAAATACCAACCCCCGCACCGACGCCTTCGGACGAAAGCGAGGCTTGGGCATCACGGTGCCGGGGACTGTCGCCTGAGGATCAACGAGCATACTGTATAGGTAGTCGGGTTCCAGACGGCGGCCGAGCCCGCGTAGATCCGGGGCGATGCGGCCCCCGTCCTCGCCGAGGCTATGGCATCCTAAACAGTCCAGCTTCTCCCTCACAAACCGCTCCGCCTTCTTAGCCTTATACGCGCTAGGCTGCCGAAGCTTCGGTGCCTTGACTGGCAGTCGCGCCATCTTCCCAGACTTCTTTATCCACCCAGCGATCTCGCCGGCGTCCGTGTCGGAGAGACGGAAATTGGGCATGCGTCCACCATCACCAGGCCTTACGCCAAATGGCCGAACGGCGTGGGGCTTAACCAGGTAGGCCTTGAGATAATCTAGCTTCAACCTCCGCCCTATGAGCGAGAAACCTGGCGCGAGGTTCACTCTGGAGGCCTTTGGTCCGTGACACCCTTCACACCCAAAGGCCTTCACCAAGGCGGCACCTTTAGCTGCGTCCTCCTTAGCCAAACTCGGCCTCTCACCAATCGCCTGCGCGTCGCGAAAGAGGTAGGCGGTCAGATCAGCAAGATCCTGTTTGGCGTCTCGCTCCTTTAGGCGGGCTACAAACGCCCCTTGGCTGTCCTTCTCAAATATCGCCCCCGGCATCCGGCCGCTTGGCGCATACCGCGTCGGCTCGACCAGGAAGCGCTGGACCCAGCTAGCGGCGAGCCTGGCGCCCACGGTGTCTAGCTCTGGGCCAATTTTAGACCCAAGCCCCTCTGAGCTATGGCACGCGGTGCATGAATAGGTATCTCGAAAGAGCGCCCGGCCTCTATTGATCGCCCCTTGTTCACCATATGAAGGCGGCGCCAGAACCTTAGCTAAGGCTGGCTCAGCTGGTGGGAGTGGCCTAGAGATCAGAGTCGCTACGAGGGACTTCCTCTCCATCTCGCTCATCGGGAATGTAGGCATGCGGGCCCCGTCAATGTGGCGACGGACAGCCCTAGGTGCCTTAAGATAACTGTTCAAATATGAGGACCGGTACCTCGCCCCCATATCTTCAATGGCCGGCAGCTCTCCAAGCCAGCTGGGCGCCTTCGCGACACCTTGATGGCACTGGT
>CALELH010000135.1 GCA_937902595.1 uncultured Myxococcales bacterium | reverse complement strand
CTACGTCCGCTAAATTGCCCGCCGTCCGTGCCGCTGAGCGAATCCAGCTCTCTCCGAAAACCTCTGCCATGGCTGGGCGCACGGATTTCCGAACCGCGTTGCGCAGAAATCGAGTGGAATCATTCGTCGGATCTTCGACCCATTCGAGGCCCTGTAACTCAGCCCACTCAGAGAGCGCCCTGCGGGTGACCCCCAACAGAGGCCTGACGATTCTCCCTCGGCGAACAGGGATGCCACGAAGACCTCCTATACCAGCCCCGTCGGCCAAACGCATAACCATCGTCTCGGCCTGGTCGTCGGCGGTGTGTGCCGTGAGGATAGCCACCGCACCAACGCGATCCGCCAAAGCCTCCAAGAGGCGATATCGCTCCTGCCGAGCCCCATCCTCAACACCTGAGCCGGACGCCAATCCGGCTGGATCTGCCCTGAGGCATACAAACTCTGCCCCAAGGTTTGCTGCCCACTGCCCAACAAACAGCGCTTGAGACTCCGACTCATCGTGCAAGCCATGATCGACGGTCGCGATGACGATCGTCCAATGGTAACCGGCGCCATGGACAGCGTGAGCGAGAGCGACTGAATCGAGCCCCCCACTCACAGCTACCAGGACGGTGCCTTGTGTAGGGAGCAGACCTCGCTCGACGGCGTCGTTCAAGCCGTCCTCAGGCGTCATGGCCCACCCTCCGTTGCCTGCTTCACCCATCGGAGAGCATCGGCCGGCAGGAGAAAAATAACGCCAGGCTGTTCGAAATGAAGCAATCCCACCAAAGTCAATAATCTACCCTGCGCATCGGTCAACGGTGTGCCTAAAGGGAGATCCCCCGTAGAGCTGAGATAATAGGAGAAGGGCTCCGGACTCGGGCCCGTAAACGCAAACCGGCGCGCGTGTGTCCCAGGCCCTGCCGCAAAAACGGGGCGACCAGGCCAAAACTCGCGATCCGCGGGAGGCGACCAAGTCGGATAGCGCTCAGACGCTGCAGGCATCGCCTCGACAGCCAACACCGCTATTCCTTTGCGAATATCAATACGCGTGACCCGCGCAGGCCTAGGCTCCCCACCGATGGTCACGGTCAATCGATCGGAGTCAGCCGCCGACCACCCCTCCACCAATGCGCTGGCGGTGAGGACCAATGACTGGCCGAGTCGCCAACCGTTGCCATGGGTCTCATAACCGCCGGGATAGGTCACTCCCCCCTTCTTAGTTTGTCGTCGACTTATCTGCACAACTCGCGGACCAATCAGCGATTGGAGTCCCTTGAGTTCGGCATCCCGAACAATATCGATAGAGGCAGGGTCTGTACTCTCTCGCGCCATCGCGACGGAGACTGTAGCGACCAAAAAACAAAGACACGATAACTGGTGCAACATTCTGCACTGCGGCCTCATCCTCTGGCCTGGCAGACTGCTCTCCCAAATGACGGTGGTACGCCGTCGTTGGAATTTGTCTCTGAAAATGTTTGGCCATGGGAACATTGTTGAGTTCCGGTTGTCAGTTGTTTTCGAGTGACGGCATCTGCAGCACTTCAACCCGGTTAATCGCCGGGGTCAAGACAGCGGGGCCGTATTGGGACATTTTTCGGAAGGCTTGAACTTAGGTTCGCCCCCGGATAACCTGCGTGAAAATTGGCATTAGCCTGGCGTTGTTGGACGCAACATCGCCTTAAAGGACGCTAACCTTGAGCAAGAACAACCTAGCCTATCTACGAATCGCGGTCCTCTGGAATGACTCTCTGACCTCAGAGAAGTTGATCGACTCCAGTAAGGCTGCCCACGTCGGCGCAAATACGAAGAACGACCTGATGGTTCCGGACCTCGGCGGTCTCGGCGATCGGTATGAGCTCTTCTCACCTGCTCCGGGTGGCTTTTACGTAAACCTTGCAGGACTCGACGACTCTCTCAGCGGTCGACTGCGTCTCAGCGGTCAGGAGATGACCCTCGCCGAAGCTCGGAAGAGCCAAGGCGGCCAGCTTACGGTTGGTGGCTCTGACTGGGGTGTACTTGACTTCGGTGACTTCGCCATTTTCTTCCAAGGCTCAAAGGCTCCAGAGACACTCAAGACGGGTGGTTTTTGGAGCACGATGAACCGTTCGATGCTCGGCGCGATTCTATTCGCCGTGGTGATGCACTTAGGTTTTCTCATCGCTGCCTTTCTATTCTGGAGCGATGATCCCGTATTTGCGGAGCTTGACCTAAGCGATCGCTTCATGAAGGTCATTGTCGAAGAGCCGCCTGAGATAGAGGAAGAAGAAGAGGAAGGGAGCATCGATGAGGACGTTGGCAAGAAGGCCGGCGGTGAAGAGGGCAAGTTCGGCGAAGAGGACAAGATCGAGAAGTCTAAGGTCCCAAAGCGGGACGGAGAGCTTGTCGACAAGGTCAAGGACGTTGGTATCCACAAGGCACTAGGGTCCGACCTTCTCGGTAGAGGGCCACTACAGAACATGTTTGGAGACAAGACGGGCTTCGACAGCAAGCTCAATGCTGCCATGGCTGGTGCTGGAGATAACCTTGTTGTCGGCGCGGGCGCTGGCGGCATGGGCCTCCGTGGTACGGGCGGCGGCGGCGGTGGTCAAGGCTTTGGTCGTATCCACGGCATGGGCCGCATCGACACCGGTGGTGGACGAGGAACTCGCGCCCGACTCGGCGGTAAGAAGCGACGCAAGAAGAAGGCCCGCGTCCGTCGAGGTAAAGGCAACATCATGGGCTTCTGTAAAGAGAAGGACATTCTTCGAGTCGTCGGTGGGCGACAGCGCGGTATTCAGTACTGTTACGAGAAAGAGTTGGCGCGTAACCCAGAGCTCAACGGTAAGGTCACGATGGGTTGGCGTATTAGCCTTGACGGCAAGGTCGCCAAGGTCGTTGTTCAAAACAGCACCTTGGGCAACAAGTCGGTTGAAGGCTGCATGAAGCGCCAGATTCAACGCTGGAGGTTCCCAAAGCCCGAAGGCGGGATGTGCCAAATCCGCTTCCCGTTCGTCTTCAACGCGGGACTCTAAGCGAGACACACTCACAAAAAAGCCGCGCATTAGCGCGGCTTTTTTTTTGCTCTACGGCTGACGTGCCTCGGCGAAGAGAGCTCCAGCAAAATTGCTCAAAAAAAATCGCCATTGGCGACTTCAGTACACGGCTCAGAATCACAAGCGCCTAGAGATCGATGATCACTACCCGTCGCGCCTCAGGCTCTTCCTCAACGTCTTCATCGAGTTCTGCCTCTATCGGTTCAAGGGGGATCTTCAGCGCGGGGCGCTCGAAGATGCGACGTCGCTCCTCCTCACGCTTGCGAATCTGCTCAATAATGTAGGCGTCCAACATGACTGTAGTGTCCTCCACGGAGACCCCTTTTCGCTCAGCTCGTGTTCAACCTTAAACACGAATGAGTCACCCGCCAAATTCAATTTCACCGAAAATACGTTTCAGAAGCAAACAACACCTGTCCTTTCTTGTTTGTTCCCACCCATCGCGTCCATGGTGGCCGCCATATATAGTTAGATGCTTTAGGGCGCTTTGGGATGCATCGGCTTGGTAGTTGCACCGCTAAACTTAGTGTTTAGAGTATGTGCTCTAGACACGTGAGGAGACGGATCGATGAACCCTGTGCGTATATATACCGGCCCGTTCTGCGGCTACTGCGTAATGGCAAAGAGATTGATGACCGCGCGGGATATCCCCTTTGAAGAGATCGACGTGGGCGGTGATCACGAGAAACGCATGTGGCTAGTTGAGACCACAGGCCAACGAACAGTTCCACAAATCTTCATCGGCGATGAGTCCATCGGCGGATACACCGAGCTCGCTGCACTCGACCGAAGCGGCGGACTCCTTCCTAAGCTAGAAGATTAGAACGCTCCTGCCAGTTTCGACCCTGATCTCGTAATTTGGGTCAAGCATCACCGCGCTCGTGAAAAAATCCGCCGCCACACGCCTAGAAACGAGGTCTCTCCTTGACAGCGGTGT
>CALELH010000134.1 GCA_937902595.1 uncultured Myxococcales bacterium | reverse complement strand
TCTTGGGGGCTAAGAGCATCGACGACGCGCGCTGGGGCGCGCTCCTCGGTGGTCTTTTGAAGCTGCCGGTGCTGTTCATCATGGTGTTGCCGGGCCTCGTCGCTACCCTGATCTTCCCGGACCTGCCTAAAGCGGACGCGGTGTTCCCGACCATGGTCACCCAGCTGCTACCCGTGGGTGTGGTGGGTCTAGTGATGGCGGGCCTAATCGCGGCGATCATGTCCAGCATCGACTCGACGCTCAACAGCGCCTCGGCCTTGGTCACCTTAGACTTCGTGAAGCCGGCACGCCCGGATATGACCGACAAGGAGACCGCTTGGGTCGGCCGTGTCGCCATGGGCGTGATCATGATCGTCGCTGCGCTGTGGGCTCCACAGATCGCGAACTTTCAGGGGCTCTTCGCCTATCTCCAGGAGCTCCTGGCGTACCTCGTGCCGCCGATCACCGTCTTGTTTATTATGGGCGTCTTCTTTAGAGGTGGTAGCGGTCACACCGCGATGATCACCATGGCCGGTGGCCACTTGATCTCCATCGGCATCTTCGTCGGTCAGAAGATGGGCGTGCTCCCTCCCATTCATTTCACCCTCATCGCGGGCGTGGTGTTCGTCCTGTCACTTGTGTTGTACCTCGTCACCAAGAACGTCGGTGAAGCGCGCCCTCACGAGGAGGTCGCCGATCTGATGGCACAGGAGAGTACGACAGAGCACACAGGGCTAAAGAACTACAAGGTGCAGTCGGCGATCCTCATCGGGTTGACCCTCGCGCTGGTCATCGCCTTCTTTTAAGACGGCCGATAGACACAACTACCCCAGCGCCTCGCGGGTCATGCCGGCCTGACGGCAGCGCCGTGCTTTTTGGCGACGAGAATCACTTGTTCGGAGGACAAAGGTGCAGCAAACAGACTATGACGTCGCGATCGTGGGGGCGGGCATCTCGGGCTTGGCCTGCGCTCGAAGGCTTGTAGAGGCTGGTCTCGATGTGGTCGTGCTGGACAAGTCCCGTGGCGCAGGTGGGCGTCTCTGTACACGAAGGGCAGGGGCGAGTCGCTTCGACCACGGGGCCCAATACTTTACCGCCCGCAGCCCCGATTTTGTAAAGGCGGTCTCTCGTTGGGCAGAGGCCGGCGCCGTCGCCGTCTGGGACGGACGTTTTGGACGACACCAAGGTGGAGTGGTCGGACCTGATCCTGGTGACGAGGCCCGCTGGGTCGGCGCGCCTCGAATGAGCGCCCTCGGCCGTCATCTCAGCGTCGGCCTGAACCTCTCGCTCAGCACACGAGTTGTTCGCTTAGAGCGGCGAACGGGCGCATGGGCGGTCTACGCCGAAGCGGGAGAGATCTGCGCCGCGCGCCACGTCCTCTTGTCTTGCCCTGGACCTCAGGCGTCGGCGCTCCTGCCCGAGGGCTGCGCGCTGGCTGACGCCGCGGCGAGCATGGCCTACGGGCCCTGTTGGGCGGCCATGGTGTCATTCGCCGCCCCCACAGATTTCCCCTATGACGGCGTGCGCCTGATGGACCACTCCCTGGGGTGGGTTGCGCGGGACAGCAGCAAGCCGGGACGAGAAGCCGGAGAGCGCTGGGTGATTCACGGGACCCCCGCTTGGAGCTCAGGTCACCTTGAGACGGATGCCGACGAGGTCGGCCGCCTGCTCGCCGCGGAGCTGGCAAAGCTCGTTGGGGGTAGCCCCGCGGTAGAGTCGACCCACCGCTGGCTCTACGCCCTGACGAGCGTAGGCGTGCCCTCCTGGGCGGAGTGGGATCCAGAGAATGGTCTCGGTCTCTTTGGCGATGGACTCGCGGCGCCCCGAGTCGAGGCGGCGTGGTTGAGCGGTCGCGCGATGGCAGAGCGGGTGCTCGCGTCTTAGCTCGTACGGCGGGCGTCTTAGGCGGGCACGTCACACAGCGAGAAGAGGCCGGTGTTGAGCCGGCGCCCGTGTCACTGAGTCTGCAGCGCCGATCCCCCTGCAGAGGGATTCCACACAAAAAATATGCTGTGACGACCCTTGGCGCGAGGAGTGGCGCTCCCGGCATCGAGAAGGTGCCCAAGCGAGACCTGTTTAGAAGAGGGCGGCGCGCCTCTTACACGGATACGCTTATGGGTAGGTTAGGGGAGGGGGGTCAGCGATCGCCAGTCTGTCGCATCGCGCCGCCAGAGCCGCGCCTCTGAGAGCTGGTTACGCCCCCGCCTCCACTGGAGCGGCCGCCACCGGAGCCTCCACCCTGCGTAATCTCGACAGTGCCGGCCTCCACCATCTTTTGTACGGCGGGATGGTTCGCTGCGTTCGGCCTGATTTGGCCGGTTTTACCTGGCCCTAGGCGGAGCTTCTTACCCCCGGGTAGCGGGATGACAATGGGCCGGTTGCTACGATTTTTGATGTCCATGAGGTGGTGCGCTCCAGTTCAGAAGAGAGATTGCCGTTTGGGGTTGCTACACACTCTTACCACAGAAGGGCGACTGATGGTTGGCTGCGAGTCCGCAGGTTCCGCCAGTCCCGGTTCGGCCCGTTTGTGATGTTGGACCGCTCCCGGATATTCGCGTGGTTCCTATTTCGTCACCTGTTTCGGGTTCCAGATAGATCGTCCATCCCAACGACAGGCTGCATATCTACGACTACCAGCCCAGAGCGACTCGCATTTTCTCACCAAATCGCCTACCCAGCGCTACTTGGGAGTCGTGGCTGAAGTGGACCAACCATTGATCGCCAGGCGCCATGACCAGCCCCTCCGCAGAGACATAGTCGAAGTTGCCTCCCAAATTCGGCACCTCGCGGACTAAAGCGTTATGCCCCTCGCAGCTACCGCCGTAGAGCATCTCACCGGCGATAAAAGGAATGTCATAATCGATCCCCATGGCCGCTTTGACCTGGGTGTACAATTGCAGAACTTTGCCTGGCCAGGTGGCGTCACCGTTATCGGACTCGCCCTGATGAAAGATAATCCCCGAGAATCGAGCGTTCTCGACGCCGGCGGCGATCTGAATCTTGTCCAAAATATTTTGGTGATGGATCCCCCCCTGCAAGAAGGTCTCGATCCATTGACCACTCACGGCGGTGGGGAGCAGGCCCATAGTGTGTCCCTCTGGTAGGGCCTCGGCCAGGGTCTTGGCAAAGTAATCTCCCGGACCGATACCAGCGGAGCAGTTGTGTAGAGGTGGCGACGCGATAGCCCATTGGTTGGAAACACGCTCCGTATCTGGACAGGTCTCATATCCAAGAACGGAAACACGCTCATCGGTGATCCGGTCCTCCGGTGTGATGATGTCACAGCCC
>CALELH010000133.1 GCA_937902595.1 uncultured Myxococcales bacterium | reverse complement strand
GGGATGATTCCGCCCAAGTACACGATTTGCTTCACGGAGCAGCGACGCGCCGCGCGGGTGAAGTTGTCGGCGAGGAGCACATCGAGGTCGGCGAAGCTGCCCTGGGTCAAGCGGTCTCGGGGCATCATCGAGTGGACGAGGTAGACAGCGTAGTCGACGCCGTCGAGCGCCTCTTCCACATCGGTCATGCAGAACAAGTCACAGCGTCGCCACTCCGACACACCGTTCGAGCCTGGCTCTCGCTCGGTGCGGCTGAGTCCGATGATGTGGAAGCGGTTGGCGAGGAGCTTGATGATGGTTTGGCCAACGAAGCCAGACGCGCCGGCGATGGCCAGTGTGGGTCGCTTTTGGCGGCTCATTGACTCGCCTCAGAGACGGCCGACCGGTCGAGCATCTCAACCACGTTGCCGTCATGATCGTTCACATAGATGAAGCGCGTACCGTCCCGGTGAGACAGCGGCTGGCCAAAACGGGACAAGCCGGTGACTTGTACGGCGAAGTGAGACGGGTGTGAGCCGTCGACAACGAGCGCCAGCCCACAGTTGGCAAATTGGAGATATGCCCACGAGGCGTCGTGCCATCGGACATCGCAGTCGAAACGAGATGCATACCAATCAACGCTGGCGTCGATATCATCCACTACGATAGCGATGTGGTCGATCACGGACCGATTCTTCGGTTCCTCAATGGTCGGGTGTGTTGTGGGCATCTCGGTGGCTCCTCCTCATCCATGGGGCCCGCCACGTCACGCGGCGGGATGCGGGGTCAAGCGGGTCAGCAGTGAGCGACGGCTCGGCTGAGGGGCCGGTACTGACCGCCACCCAGATAGCCCTGGTCGATCATGTGGTCGCGGAGACGCTTTCGGGCGCGGTGGACCCGGGTCTTCAGCGCTGAAGTGGACACGCCGGTCTGCTCGCTGATCGCCGTGAAGGATTCACCATGCACGAAGAGGCGCTGAAAGAGATCCAACTCGTCATTGCGCCGCGAGCTGAGGAAGGAGTGTACCTCTTCCAACTCATGGCGTTGGTCGGTCAGCATGTCTGGCGCGGGGCCCTGCTCCATGCAGAAGCGGTCGACGCCCTCGCCCGCTGGAATGTCCCGACCGAACTTCCGGTGATGGAGGCGCACTGCGTTGATCACGATTCGGCTCATCCACGAGACGAAGCGCGCTTCGTTGCGCAGTCGATCAATGTTGCGCATGACCTGCACGCAGGCTTCCTGGACTGCGTCGCGTGCGGTCTCCGAGTTGCTCGAATAGCGGCTAGCCAGTCCGTACATGCGCTGGTAATGACGGCGGAAGAGGTAAGAGAGAGCGCCGTCATCGCCGGCCTTTGCGGCTACAACGAGCTCCTGGTCACTTAATTCTCCGTACTGTGTATGCACATTCATGACGCACTTTCCTTTCAAATTGGCCACGGTCGGTAAGCCGTGTCCGCCCTGCCACCCCACCAGGGTGGCTCATGTGGGCTAATCTATTTGTTGACTGTCGGGACGTAAGCGAGTTGCGCGCGGGGCGGGTCCGAGAAGAGTTCCTCTCGCTCCGCCGGCGCGGTCATCGAATCGAGTAATTTCTTGCCTGCGTTCGGTCCGAGATCTCTGCGATGAGCTGGGTCCGTCTTGGCACCAAAGCCGAAGCTGCGTCGAAGACCGACGAAGGCGCTCGTCATCGTGATGAACCCGATGAGGCAAGCGAAGGCGATTAAGTTTTGCTCACTCATCGTTCACTCCCTGAAGTAGCAGGTGGCCGAGTCCGATGATGGAGGGCACCCAGAGTCCAATGAAGAGGCCCTGCTGCCGGTCACCGCCGACGAACACCGCGATGGATGTGATCAGGGAGAGCCCCGCGGCCGTTAAAAAGAGGGCAAGGGAGAGCCGCCGGTCTGAGAGTCGCTGCTCCCGATCCGTAGCTGTCCCGTCCATGTTCTTCTGTGTTCCGTCTATCATGTCTCGCCTTACCTTTAGTTAGACAAACCGTCTGTTTGTACAGATTTATCGATCAGCAGCTGTCTTGTCAAGAAATTATCTATACAAACCTTCCTTTTATCTAAATTTATATGAACGGAAAGTCCTCTTTGTATAGATTTCTAACGAAACCTTTGCTATTCTGTGGAGGTACACAGTGATTAGTGAGGTTTTATTCGTGTATTCAATTGGACAAATAGCGAAGTTATCTAACTTGAGTACGCACACGATCCGCGCGTGGGAGCGGCGCTACGAGGTGGTTGAGCCCGTGCGCTCGAGCGGGGGCACACGACGGTATACAGAAGAGCATCTACGGCGACTACAAATCCTCAAGGCTGCCGTAGAGGCAGGGAATCGCATCGGAGATATCGCCGCGCTGAGCGATGAGCTGATCGCGGACATGTCGGGATACTCTTCGCCGGGCATGGGGTCCGGGCGAAAGCATGAGGACAACGCGCCGGAGCTGGACCAAAGGGCGCTGAACGAGATCATCGTCGCGGCCGTCGGCCTCGACTCGATGGCGCTAGAGCGGGCCCTCAATGTTCAGTATAGGGTGCTTGGGCCGACCCACTTTCGCTCGATGCTCTGCCCACGTCTGCTCACGCAGATCGGGATCCTCTGGGAGCGCGGAGATTTGCCTATCGCGGCAGAGCACCTGGTGTCATCGGTGCTGAAAAAGCTTCTGCTGAGGGCGTTCGATGCACACTACCCGCGCGCGTGCGCACCGAAAGTCGTCTTCACGACACCTGATGAGGAGCAGCATGAGCTTGGGCTGCTCATCGCCGCTGGGATCGCGTGGGACGCAGGAGCAGAAGTGATTAATCTCGGCACCCAAATGCCGGCCGACGCTGTCGCCATCGCTGTTGAGAAGGTGAAGCCAGCCGCTGTGGCGCTGAGTTCTATACACGTCTCTTCAGGAGCGCAGCGTGCTTACTTGGGACGACTTCGCCATATGTTAGATCCCCAGGTCGAGATCTGGCTGGGTGGGAGTCAAGCCGTCCAAGGGGTAGACGGCTGCCATGTTCTCGATCTTGACCAAATGGTTCAGCGAATTG
Organism: uncultured Myxococcales bacterium; assembly: GCA_937902595.1. Classification (GTDB taxonomy): domain Bacteria; phylum Myxococcota_A; class Bradymonadia; order UBA7976; family UBA1532; genus UBA1532. The sequence goes on along the minus strand of CALELH010000133.1, from coordinate 583 downwards.
AAGTGTGGTCTGGTGAGACTGGATAGACCAGGTTCCGAAGGGCGACCTCTCATCTACCAAAGCAGTCGGACAGGAGGGCGTAAGCTCGTGAACTGAGCAGAGACGCTCGCTGTGTGACGCAGGACAAACCCACAATAAACACACATGTACCGGCCGATCGGATTCGCGAGAGCAACGATGCTCCGCTACAAGAGCAGGGAAGCCACGTCTTGTACTGGATGGTGAGCGCACGACGGACCCGAGACAACTTCGCCCTACAGCGCGCTCTACGCTGGGCGCGTGATCTAGGTAAGCCGCTGGTCGTCTTTGAGGCGGTCCGATGCGACTATCGCTGGGCCTCGGATCGCCTGCACAGCTTCATTTTGAACGGGATGCGTGACAACGCGCACACTTTCGCCGAGTACGGTATTCGGTATATCCCATTGAGCCCGCTCCGAAAGCAGGTCAGGACGCGCTCAGGGCGCTCACAAAGCAAGCCGCCATCGTCGTCACAGATGAATTCCTAGGTGCCTAATTAGGTGCCTAATTAGGTGCCACACGAATTTTTAGCGCAACACTTTTGCAGACTGACCGATAGACCTCT
>CALELH010000132.1 GCA_937902595.1 uncultured Myxococcales bacterium | reverse complement strand
GTCGTCTTTGACCCACCGCCGCGTGGTCTCGACCGACGAGGCAATGAGTATCGTATAGATGGTGCTGGAACCTTCGCTGTGTCGTGTGCGTCTCCGGGGGTCGAGGAGATGCCGAGCGCTGCTCTACAGGTCCGACCTGGTCTCCCCGCCTCGCTCTCTCTGTCTCTCTTCCCGGAGCGGGCCGTCTATCGGGTGGGCTCTGTTGTCGAGATCGTCGCTCAGGCAACAGACATCGTTGGGAACCCTGTGGCCGGAGATCTCCTAGAGTTCTTCACGGAGCCTGAGCTACCGAGCTTTGGAGACGGGCGGTTTCGCCTTGAGCAAGAGGGCCTTTACACCTTGGGCGTTCGAGTCAACGGCGAGACCTGGGAAGAACGCGAACTTGAGCAGACGCTCACCATCCTGGTTGATTATGGAGGCCCGGGGGTCAACTGCGTGTTCCCTGAGATGGGCCAGAGAATAGAGCTCCCTGCTGGGGGAGCGCATCGAATCTCGGGCACCGTCGCGGACATCGCGGGGGTCCAATCGCTGCTCGTTGATGGGGTCCCTGTCGACATGGACGGGGAGGGTCGTTGGCAGGCCGATGTGCCTGTCCGTTGGGGGTTGAATGTCCACGACATCATCGCCTCCGACGGTGAGAACGAGACATCGACTTTCTGTGCCTACTACGCCGCTGATCGGTTCGCCGCGCCCAACCTACCCATGTTGGATACATTACAGCTTAGACTGTCTCAGGACGCCTTTGATGACGGTGGACCAGACGCACCTCTGCGGAGCTTGGGCGACGCCCTCCGGCGAGTGATCAACAGTCAGGGGCTTACGGACACCGTCGACCGGGCCGCTTCGGCGCAGAACCCTATCGTGCCTAATGAGTGTCGGGCGCGTGTACTCGGGATCTGTCTCTTTAGGTTGGGCGTCGAGTACCAAGGGTATGAGAACGCGGGACCGAATCAACTGGAGCTTACATTAGTGGACGGCGGGTTCCGCGTTCGCGTCTCTTTGAGAGAGCAGCGAGTACGCGCTCAGCTGCGAGGCACGCTGGGGAATCGGGCGAGGATTCGGGCTCAGCACCTCACCTTCGATATGACCTTCGACGCTGGGCTGCGGAACAACGGCCAGCCAAACATCAGACTACGCCAGCTCAATGAGGTGAGCGTTGGTGACCTCGATGCCGACTTCTCCGGGTTCTTTGGCTGGCTGATCTCGCTCGTATTTGAAGCGTTTGAGGGGTTGGTCAGAGACACGATCGTCGACACGCTGCGTGACTTCTTGCGGGACAACGTCGACCGGGTGCTGACGGACCTCCTCGGCAACGTAGACATAGGAGATCTGAGTCGGGGGTTTGATATCCCTAGCCTGACGGGTGGACAAGACATCCGCTTGGTGATTAACGCCGCGCTCTCGAACTTGGATTTCTCGCCTGCAGCGCTCTCCGTAGGGGTGCGTACACAGGTGGACGGGCCCATAGCTCTCGGTGACCGAGGCCCGGGAGTACCGCTACTCCCTAATGAAGAGAACGTCGTCGTCCCTGAGGACCGTCGCGCTGGAGCGGCGGTCAAGCTAGGGATCCTGAATCAGGTGATGTACCGCCTGTGGCGCGCCGGATACTTCGAGGCTGAAGGCGGTGGTTTGGTGGCGTCGCTGGCCGGTGACCTCCCAGCCGGAACTGAGGTGTTCTTACGTTTTGGTCAGCCGCCCTGGGTGAGCGGTGTCGATGGAGAGTCGACGGTGAGGGTCTCTGTTGGTCCGCTGTCCGTAGGGTTTCTCCATCCAGAGTTCTTTGTGGAACCTGTCAGGGTGAGAGTCGCCACGGTGATCGAGGCGACCTTAAGGTTGATCGGTGAGCGAGAGATCTCCTTCGAGGACGTCTCCATCGATGAGTTCCATCTGAGTCTCGCGGGCGCGGAGATGCCTGACCAGGCAAGACAGGTGATCGAGCAGACGGTAAGGCGCGTCTTACAGGGTACGATCAACCGAGCGCTCAACGATGGTCTACCTGTGATACCGCTGCCAGACTTCATGATCCCGGATAGCCTGGCCGAGTTTGACTTACCGGCAGGTCGAACCCTTGGATTGAGAGAGCCTGTTCTGAATGGAACGATGGCGGCGTGGTTCTTAATCGGGAACTTTGGGGAGTAAAACGATGACGTATTCACTCAGGCTCCTCAGCCTCGTATTTCTCCTCGCGGCCTGTGATGACTCGGCCCCAGCGTTGCCGGCTTCAGGCGACGTAGGCGGCAGCATCGACCAAGGCGTCATCGAAGCAGACCAAGGCATCGGTGCTGTGGATCAGGGCGTAGGGTCCAGCGATATGGCGGAGCCCCCTATGGCGGAGCCTGCCTACGTAGAGGCCCAACTCTCTCCTAGACGCGCCCTGTACACCTTGTCTGACACACCCGAGGTTCGATTTGTTGTTTATGACCGGATCGGACGGGAGATTCCCGACGCGTCCGTCGTCATCGACGTCCAACCGGCCGGTCAAGCGGAGGTCGACGACGACCGCTTACTTCGGTTTATCCAGGAAGGCGCGGGGGCGGTCCGCGTCTGCGCGACGCCAGACATCTGTGGTCGGGCTAGCTTCTTCGTTGATGATGGACCCCCGCAGCTAAGTATCGAGTCCCCTGAGCGAGGTGAGATCCTGACGGGAGAGCCGGAGATTCGCGTCATCGGGCAAAGTGACGCTGATCCTCGTACGCGCGTGTTCGTGAATGATGTGCCCGTCGAAAAGGACGAGGCAGGTCGCTTTGAATACACCTTCAGAGCCAGGTTCGGTCTGAATCGTATCGATGTAGTGGCTGATGATGGTGTACGTCGACCAGCCGTTCGATCGGTGAGAGAGGTTGTCTGGGCGCCCACCGTAGTCCCCATTCCTGATGGCCGGATGGAGGTCGATGACATGGCCATCCTTCGTGCGGACCAGAGTCTACTGGACTCGGGTGAAGATCCTCCACCTGTGGGCCCGGACGGCATCCAGAGGCTTGATGACCTCTCAGGATTGATTCAGGTGATCATCGCTCGCTCCGATCTGACGAGTCTCGTCGATGACGTGCAGATCTCTGATACACCCAGCTTCAATCTCCGCGTTGAGCAGGTACGTCCAGGAAATCCAGACCCAATGCTATTACTCACCAATTCAGGGATGGAGCTCTTCCTCCGCCTTGAAGGGGTCGAGATCTTGACCTCTGGTCATCTGGATATCCAGGGCGAGCGCGTCGGGCTTGGGGGCAGCGTCTTCCTCGATTTGGCCGGTTTTGGGAGCTTACGATTCGAGATCACCGACGAGGGGTCACCGGGGTTTGTTGTTGAGAACGTTGGTCTCGCTCTCGAGAACCTCACGGGCCAGATGGACGACTCAACGGCTCAGGCCGTCGTCGAGACGGTGGGTAGTCTCCTTCGGACGGTGCTCAACCAGGTCGCTGAGCAGTTCATGCGCACCCTCATCGCCGAGGAGCTACCCAATTTTATCGCTCTTGGCATCGACGACATTATTGGTCCACTGCGGCGCATCGAGATCGACCAAGAGGGCGATGGGCTCGTTCCGCCCATAAATGTGATCGTCGGCTTTAACGCAGACCGACCTCGATTTGTCCGCCGCGATCGATTCGAGATCGTCTTAGATGGGTACGTGGAGAGTCAGATACCTGGGCAGCTTCCGCACCCTCTGGCCGGGATACCGGCTTTTCCTGCGGACGCGAGCCCCGTGTGGCCGGCGCAGTCTGCGGGCGTCTTAGCCATTCGGATGCTCACTTTGAATGCGCTGACGACCTCCATGTGGCGCCAAGGCGTGCTTCAGATAGATCTCAGCGAGATGATCGGTGGACTCTTGCCCCAAATTGATCGTCTTTGGCTCGACGCGCGCATCCCTCCGCTCGTTGTCCCGTCGCCCATTGGCTCACCAAACATTCTTGAACTCCAGATTGGAGAGATTGATGTCTTCGTCGAGAACCCTGCAAACCCTGAACCTGATCGCTATGTCATGAGCCTTCGGGTTGGCCTTGATGTCGGGATCGAAGACGGGACACTTCAGGCGACGACCGATGAACAACTGGACGTGAGAGTGGAGCTTGTCGAGCGAGGCGGTGACGAGCCACCTCTCGACCCAGTGCTATTCAGAGGGATCGCGCAGACTCAGCTTGGGACAAGCTTAACTGAGAATCTTGTAGACCTGATTCGGGTTGAGATTCCCCCGATTGAGCTTCGACTTGAGGCGGTCCAACGCTTCGTGCCAAGCCTGGAGAGCGTCCTCGTTAAGCCGAGCTTTCCCGAGCGATTCACGGCTCAGAATGGCTGGCTCGTTCTCCCTATGGATGGTTCCTTTGAACTCGTAGAGTAGGGAGATAGATCCGATGATCTACTTGCTGGGTTCCGAGAGCGGCGCAGGGCTCCTGTCTCTAAAGAGCGGAGTGAGCTTACTGAGCTGTCTCTGAAGCGTCTTGGGATCGTTCGTAGGACGTTCGCAGCGCCCCTCTTCGCACACATAGGCAGTCGCTCTGCCATCTTTAGGCACTTTCCCTCTTAAGAGCGGCAGGTCCCGTTGCTGCTTAATCGCTCGGTCTGATGCCAGCCGAACGATGGCGCGATTGGGTAGATAGGTCTTCCTCAGCGCATCATCGAGTAAACCGAAGTCGCCCCCGGTGGGAGCGACCAAGATGACCTGCAGCGGAGTGTCTAAGCGCATGTCGAGGGCGGAGAGCATCGCGGGTTGGGCGGTTGAGCCACGACTGAGTGAGCTTGAGAAGGCGGCGAAGACGCGGTCTGCTGCTTTACGATAAAGCTCATCCGAGGTGAAGGCGTGCAGTCGTAGGAGGTTCATCGCTGTGTACGAGTTCCCCGACGGCTCAGCGCCGTCGTAGCTTGGCTTCTCACGTGTAAGAAGGCGCTCGTGGTCATCGCTCGTGGTAAAATAGCCACCTTGAGGGTCGCTATAGTGCTTGTCCTGTGCCGATTGAAGCCGGGTAGCGGCCTTGAACCAACGGATCTGCCCGCTGCTCTCGTAGAGCTCGATGAGACCCGAAATCAAGAAGGCGTAGTCGTCGAGATATCCATTTAGCTTCGATGCGCCATTGCGCCATGTTCTCAGCAGGCGACCTCGTTCATCCACGAGGTTCTTAAGAACGAAGTCAGCAGCGCGCTCAGCCCGGCGGGTATAGCTCGGTTCCTTGAGTACACGTCCAGCCCTAGCGAAGGCCGCGATCATGAGGCCATTCCATGAGGTCAGGATCTTGTCGTCTAAGATTGGGGGGGGACGCTTGGCACGCGTCGTATAGAGCGCGTGATTGATGTTCTTCAGCTCGGCCTTCAGGTCGGGCACGGAGCGACCCAGCATTTGCGCTGATGCTTTGAGGGGGCGGGGCAGAAAGGGGATATTTCGACCCTCGAAGTTGCCCCGGTCTGTCACACCATAGACGGTACGCAGCGTCTTTAGAGCGACGGGGCCAGCGACAGCGCGGATCTCATCTGGCGTCCAAGTGAAGAACCAGCCCTCCTCGCGGTGACCTGATGGCGTGGGACTGTCGGCGTCCGTCGCTGAATAGAACCCGCCGAGGGGATGAGTCATCTCGCGCGCCACATAGTCTAGGGTGATCCGAGCTGTCTCAGCGAAATTCTCATTCTGACTTATCTGCCATGCGTCGACATACGCCATGACGAGCTGAGCGTTGTCGTAGAGCATCTTTTCGAAGTGAGGTACCAGCCAGCGAGTATCTGTCGAGTAGCGATGGAACCCTCCACCGACCTGATCGTTCATGCCGCCTGCGGCCATCTTCGTCAGCGTGAGGGACGCCATCTTCATCGCTTGAGCATCTCCGGTGCGACGATGGTAGCGAATCAAGAAATCGAGGGTCACTGGTCGCGGGAACTTGGGCCGTCGTCCGAAGCCACCCCAGATGGGATCGAAGCGTCGAGCGAAGCTCTCTGCGGCGCGTTGCAGGGCTTCGGGCCCAGGCACGGCACCCGGTCGCCTGGGCTTTGCATGGGCTTGAAGACGTGCCGTTATCTGCCGTGCTTGTTGAACAACCTTCGCCTTGTCCTTGGTGAAGCGATCGCTCAGCTCGTTCAGGATCGATAAGAATCCTTTTCGAGCACCTCGATCCCCGTCTCGGGCAGGGAAGTAAGTTCCTCCAAAAAATGGTTCCCGGTCCGGGGTCATAACGACGGTCATAGGCCAGCCGCCTCTGCCGTGCAGTAGATGAACGGCGCTCATGTAAATATCATCGACGTCCGGCCGCTCTTCTCGATCCACCTTAATCGCGATGAAGTGCTCGTTGATGTACCGAGCGATCTCGACATCTTCAAAGGATTCACGTTCCATGACGTGGCACCAATGACAGGTTGAATAGCCAACGCTGAGCAGCACAGGGCGTCCCAGCTCCTTAGCTCGGACAAACGCCTCATCGCTCCAGGGTCGCCAATTGACGGGGTTGTGGGCGTGTTGGAGAAGATAGGGGCTGCTCTCGAGGATGAGACGGTTGATGAACTTAGGGCTGCCATCTGGATTGAAGTGATGGGTTCTGGGTGCGTACTCTTTGCCTTTGGATTTCAGAGTCGCCTTCAGAAAGGTCATCAATGTTCGGTCGCCCATAACGCCTGGGACCGATGGCTCAGCTGTCTTGGACAACGTCTTAGGTATGGGCGGAGGTGGCGTAAGGGTCTTATTTTCCGTCGATGATGGCGCCTTGCCTTCTGCGCACCCAGACAGACAGATCAGCATCAGGTACACGAAGGACGCCGTCTTACTTGTTCCGATCATCGAGTATACCTTCAGCCATGGCGGTCATAGGTCTAGGGACAACCAAACGCCAGCGTTGAACCTCATCGGTTCAATAGACAGGCCCTGCTCCAATTCGGGCACGCCTGGAACGGGCGGGATGTCGAGCTCGAAACGGAACTCGCCCCCCTCACCGAAGTGAGATGAGACAAAGCAATAAAGGCTGAGGCGAGTGAGCACTCTGACCTGATAGTCTGCTCGGGCGATATGTGTCCCGTCGCTCAAGTTGCTGATGCCTGTCATCAGGAAGGTGGTGTCATTCCAGCCACCCGGACGAGGGATGACGAGTCCGGCGCCGACGTAGTGTCGTCCTAGGTAGAGTGGCGCATACTCGCCTTGGGTCACGAGCCATGGGTACAGGGCCTCGTCCGTATAACCAGCGTCATTATAGAAATACTCAAGAGTCAGATAGAGCGTGTCTTCATCTCCGTATGGGATCCCCCACTCGATGCCGGCGGTGGCTTTGGGGATCCAGTCATCGCTACGGTCGACCCTGCTAGGGAACTCTGGAGCCTGAGGATCGATCACCAAAGGACCGCTCCAGGTGTGTTGGTCGCCACCATGAGACGCCGCACCCTCTAGGCGTAGCTCGAGCGGTCCGACTCCACCAGAGAAGTCCATACCTAGCCTGATCGGTTGCTCAGATCGTGCGGCGAAGCTCAGCCCGGTCTCAGTCGCTCCGTAGGTGACCTCAGCGCGGAGAAGGCCACCGACATCAGTCAGGGTCTCAGCATCATCGAGTTGGGCGATGGCGTAGAGGTTTGCGCCGTCTCCGAGCCCTTCGATGGGCATGTGGAGCTTGAGCAGTGGGATACCGGGTCGCGCGTCAAAGATGGCCAGGGGGTCCTTCCGTTGAGCGTTCACGAAGTCGACGGGGTTCCAGATTCGCGTGGTCCCCCATCGCACCGGTTGCTGACCGAAGGTGACGAAGACGGTTCGCCCTAGATCAAATTTTAGCCAGAGTTGGTCAAGCTGGACATTGGTTGTGTTGGCCCCATCACCTCCTGGACCGTCCGCACCTTGAGTAAAGGCACCCGCCGTTTGTGTGAATCGGTGGTCGATGCGTGTCTTTAAGAAGGCGCGCAGTCTGCTCGTCGGGCGCGCGTCTCCATACAGATAGACGAGGGCGCTGTGATCTAGCGGAAGCTCGCTCGCTTCCTGATCATCAAAGGCGAAGGTCTGTGTTCTCAGATAGAGGCGCCCACCGATCTCCAGAGGGTCACTCTGGGGAGTGATGACTGTCTTGCTCGGCGGGGAGGTTGCCGACTCCATAGGGTCTGCCTTGGCGTCAGGCGACTCCTCGGGGGCTCCGAAGAGCGCAGCTTCTCTATCGGGCGTGGCGAAGCTCGTGTAGGGGACTAAGCACATCAGCCAAATGAGAGATAGTCGGCCCCATCTCATCGACTCTGGGTCTCCAGCCAGGCTTTGGTAAAGATGTTGTCGGGCAACGCGTTGAGATCGATCTTGCGCATGACGACCTGAGTCTGATTGGCTTTCTCGACCTCATCATAGATATGGATCTCCTTCGGAAAGTAGACCTCTGCGCCTTTGGATGGGCTCATCACTTTACGCCACTTGGGATAGTAGACCGTGCGCATCAGTCGTCCAGACAACGCGCGGTCTTGAGCCTTCAGGACATTACCGGTCTTCAGGTCTATCCAGAGATCCACGACAGGAAACCCGACGTCGACACCTGGTTTAGCCGTGAGCTTAAGATGGTGAACACCGAAGCGGCCGAGGGTCTCTTGCCCGACATATTCAGGAGTATATTCTTCCGCCAGACGGGATTCATCGAAGTCAGCCCGGCGCGAGTCGGTCCCCCCGATGCGCTCTCTCTCTGTTCGACGCTCCCACTTGCCTACGGTTGGGTCATAGATGAAGAGGTTCTTATCGAGTCGAAGGTATCCTTTCCCAGCTTCGGACTTAGGTCGTAAGAAGAGGATCATCAACTTATCCGCTAGATCGCGACGATAGATGACGGCCTCATAGACCATGAGATCCTTGTCTTTCTCTCGTTGCTCGATGAACGCGAGCGCCTTGTAGTCGCCGCCGTTACGCTGCTGTTCGTCTATGTTCTTCAGCAAGCCGACCATGGCGTCTTGAGAGAGCTGAGCGACCGCAGGGCTGGCCAGGGCACAGAGGCAGAGACAGAGGAGAGCCGGGATAAAGATTCGCAACACGTTACTCCGTCGTGTGAATCGCGGTGATAGGGCGCATTCTCGCCGCTCGAATCGCGGGCCAAATCGCCGAGAGCGAGCAGAAGAGCGTAAACCCAGAGATTGTGTAGATTAGATCCATTGGGTTCACCACGAAATGAAGTTTTTCACTCATCAGTATTGCTTGAACAGTGTTGATAGGGACGCTAATTCCAATTTTGTCGGCGAGAAGAGAGAGCGCGGCGCTCAAGACCGCGCCGGCCGTCGCGCCTATCGCTCCGAGAGCAGCCGCCTCGAAGACAAACATCTTGAGCACGCCGCTGCGACTCATCCCGATCGCCCTCAGCGTCCCAATCTCGCGTGTTCGCTCGCGAACCGCGATCCACATGGCGTTCATGATCCCTAAGGCGATGATTCCTGCGAGCACGAGGATCAGGACGAGGGAGACACCATCGATGGCTGTTAGAACCCACTTCATAAACGAGACCTCATCGTCCCAGGTCGTGAGATCGAGCTTCTGCCCAGACCAATTTTGGCCGCTCACCGTCTCAAACTTCATGAAGAAGGGGCGTGGGTCGTGGTCCATGACCTTGTAGCCAGCCTTCTCCAGCTTTTCGCCAAGCTCTGCACGGACCGTAGGCGCATCTTCGATGTTATCGAGATACAGCATTATTGCGCCGGTCGAATCAGCCTCGAGACCGTAGAGATCCAAGATCGTTTGCTTAGGAACGAGGACGTTCCAACTACTCAATAAGCCGAGGTCTTCGATCACCGCGACGACCGTTAGATCGGCGGTGTTACTCGTCCCGCGGAGGGTCTCAGTCCTCAGGGTTATCTGGTCACCCAACTTCACGCGAAGTCGCTTCGCTTGTCCCGCAAAGAGCGCGATGGAGTTTGGTTCGGAGAGTCGGCGAAGTTCGCCTGGCCTGGCCTCGCCTCCTCCGTCTATGTAATCAGACTCCTGTGCGGCTCGAAGGTTATTGAGCAGCTGTTTTTCGGAGTTAATCTCAACACCGTAGAGCCCGACCCACATACTCGACGTGTCGCTGACACCCTTCGCCCATCCACGGTGGCGGTCGATGATGAAGTTCACTCCGGAGGTCTCTCGGGCTACGAACTCTCTCACATCCGACATCTTGGTCACGATGGGGGCGCTCACGGAGTTGGGGGACGCCTTGAAGAATCCCGAGACGTTCACATGGCCAGCGGAGAGCGTGGTCGCCGCGCGGACCATGCTGTCGTGGACACCATTGGAGAGCGAGAGTAATTGCACGAGGAGGCCAGCCACCAGAGCGAGGGCGATCCCAAGGAGCCAGGTTCGGCGGCCGCCCTGTCTGAGGTTCCTGAGCGCTATGGATAGATACATCATTTAGTCTCTGCTCTGCATCGCCTCTATGGGCTGAATCTGCGTGGCCAGACGCGCTGGAAATAATGTCGCGCATAAGCTGACGACGAAGATGATCACGAAACCCAGGACCGCATGCTCGGTGCTCACGTCTGGATAGAGTCGAGACCCTGAAAAGATGAACACCATGACATCATTGATCGCCGGTATTCCTACATGTGAGAGCCACTTCATCAGGCCGACAGCGCAGGCGGTGCCTAGACCCCCTGAGATTAGGCAGAGAGTCACGGTCTCAAACAGCAGCATCCCGAGGATGAATCTGCGTTGTGCGCCGATGGCTCTGAGAGTCCCGATCTCTTTGACCCGCTCCAGGGTCGCCATAAGCATCGAGTTATTAATGATGACTAGGGCCACCCCAAAGATGATGAAGATCGCGATGAACAAGATCCCGCGGACGAGCAGCGCTGACTGACCCAGGATCCCAGAGGCTTTCTGCCAATCCACCACCTGCATGCGCAGCTTGGCTCGGTCAAGCGCGTCGGCGATGGCGAGCTGGGTCTGCTCGAGCTTGGCGTCGTCTTTGAGGATTACGGCGGCGCTCAGCACGAGACCGTCATCGACCTCGGCTTGGGTAAAGCTGGGCTCAACGGCCGTGGAGCGGCGCGCTTGTTTGAGAGATACGCCATCGAACTCTGAGAAGCCCTCGGCCGAATCTTCTTCTGCATCGCCAGTGTCTGCGCTGCCTCCGAAGAAGGCGTCTTCGGCTTCTTGGCGCCCAACCGTCCGCACCTTAGCGTCTTTTCTAATCGTCTCAAGCTCGGCTCTTTGGCCCGCCGACATTTGTCCGTATAGGGTCCGAAAGGTCATCATGTCGACGAGGTTGGCTGCACCGGAGAGGTCGGATCGCTCAAGGCCTTTGAAGGCGAAAGTGCCCCAGACCTTTACGTTCGTTGCCTTCGCATAGCCGGTTCGGGTCCAGGCCCGGATCGTGACGACATCACCGACCTTGAAGGGATAGAGATCGATTCGGTGCGGAAACTCCTTGTAGAAGAAGGCGTAGTGCCTCTCTACGTTGGTGTCATCAATGGTCAGGAAGGCCTCAAGCAGCTCATCGAAGGTCCCGGATTTACGGCCCGTCAATTGGGCGAGCATAGGGGTGAGTGTGGCGACGTCCTTCGGGCTCAGCATCAAGCTGATGGAGCCAGCCTGAGTCTTCAAACGACGCGCTTTACTCTTAAGCGCTGCGTTCGTCTCAATGGTCAATCCGTCGACGCGGCCCTCCTCGAGGTCGTCGAAGAGGCGAGCCGTCAGCAGCTTAAGACGCAGGTCGGCGAACTTCTGGTTGATCAGGATCCCTCGTTTACCCGGAGGGACCATCTCTCCCTCAACCAGCTTGAATCGGTCGAAGTGCTTCGCGAACGCGCTGAGATCTGTCCCGACGTAGCGTAGGTACATGAGGCGGCCATCCCCACCTGCGGGGGCGACCTTGGTGTCTAGAAACTCCAAGGTCTTGAGTGGATCTTCGGCATACTCGCTCCAAAAACCCGGCGCCAAGGTCCGCCGAACATCGACGAGTTGGTCAGCGAGCTCTGTTTTACGTACGCCCCCAGAGACCTCGACTCCATTCGTAAGCTCCGTCTCTAGAAGCTTCAGCATACGTTCGACTCTAGGTATGAGCTGGTCTCGTTCGGCCGTGTCTCCTCGGCGGTGAGCATCTCGAAGACGCGAGAAGGCACGATCGAGGTCACTGCCCCGAGTCATGTTCGCGAGGTTGATCCCCATGGGAACGACAGCCTTAACGTTGGGCACCTTCTCGACGACGGACTTTACGTCCGAGAAGCGAGAGATGAAGCCGTAGTCTTGGCCGCTCATCGCCGTCCCTCCGTAGATGGCGAGCTCGTCGCGCGCGTCGGCGGAGTAGATCTGTAGGTGGCCTGAGAGGCTATGAATTACGGATCGCGAGATGGCGTTCTCGACGCTGTCGAGCATGGCCGTACCTGAGACGACGAGCAGCGTCCCAAAGATCATGAGAGAGCCTACGATGAGGCTCTTCACCTTATGTGCCCAGAGATTTCGAAGGGAGAGATGCAAGAGCAGCTGCAGCTGGTTCATCAGGCTTGTCAAGTGGGGTACCTTCCCGCCTACAGCTGTGGAATGTTCGAGGCGTCGCGCCGCTCATCTGAGGAGATGAGGCCGTCCACGAGCCTAACCACTCTCTTCGCGTGCGCCATCACTCGCTCATCGTGAGTTGAGAAGATAAATGTCGTCTTCGCCTCTCTGTTCAGAGTCTTCATCAGGTCGATGATCACGTCACCTGTCTCTGAGTCGAGGTTAGCGGTCGGTTCATCGGCGAGTACGATGGCTGGCTGCGTCACCAGAGCACGGGCGATCGCGACCCGCTGCCTTTGGCCGCCGGACAGCTCATTAGGCCTCTGCTTTACCTGATTGGTGAGACCAACCATATCAAGCATCTCACTGACGCGGCTGTCTCGCTCACCTTTGGAGAGCCCGCCTTTAAGCAGCAGCGGAAGCTCAACGTTTTGCGCGACATCGAGTACGCCGACGAGGTTGAAAGTCTGAAAGATAAAGCCGAGCTTATGCAGTCGGAGGTTTGTAAGCTCCCGCTCAGACAGGTCGCTTGTTGAGACTCCGTCTATTCGGACGACACCGGCCGTAGGGACATCCACACAGCCGATCTGATTTAGGGCTGTCGTCTTACCGCTGCCTGAAGGCCCGGCGATGGTGACAAAATCTCCAGCCTCTATGGCGAGTGAGACCCCCCGCAGCGCATGCACTGTGACATTTCCAAGGGGGAAGTCTTTGACGACGTCCTGAAGCTCAACGATCAAGTTCATTTTATCCGTTCACCATCTCTCTCATTCCCAACCTACGGTTGGCCCTCCTATTGGTCAACTCTTCCATCCACTGAACTATGCCCATCTCGCCGATGTCTTATCCGCCAGCGCGGCCGAGAATCTGCGCGAGCACCTCGAATCCGCCTCTGACCGTGTCCGGATCGGCGCTCGTAAAGCAGACCCTCAGGTGGTTCGGATACGGTCCAAAGCTCGTCCCAGGGGCGACGAGTAGGCCTTGATCTGCGCAGCGCTCGAGTAGACCGTCGAGCCCGCGCTCATCGAAGGCATCGGTCCCGTCGATGAACAAGAAGGTGCTCCCCTCAGGCCGCTCGACCCCGAGACGGTCAGCGGCCCCGTAGCCCAATGATTTGTAGTGGAGCGCCGCTCTCTTAGCCCATTCATCGCCCGAGCCCGAGAGCGCGCGGGTAGCGGCGATCTGAGCGGCTGTATTCACCGAGTAAAATGAGTTTCGAGTGATCCTCTGTATCGCACCGATCACCGGTCCTGGCGCGATGAGATAGCCGCAGCGATTGCCCGCCATGCCGTACGCTTTACTAAACGAGTAGGCGCTCACGGTGCGCTCAGGCGCGAGCGGTCGACTGTATGCGTGGGGCGCCGCGTAGGCGTAGTGTTCATAGACCTCGTCAGCGATGATCCAGAGGTCGTTCTTTCTGGCCCACTGAGCCATAGCGGCGAGCCAATCTTGAGGGATCAGGCGACCCGTTGGATTGTGAGGTGTGTTCCAATACACCGCCACCGTTCGATTCGTCAGCGCATTTTGAAGAGTTTGAACAGCCGACTGAGCATCCTCGCTTGTCTCAAAGAAGGGGACGGGTATGACTTCACCGCCGGCGCACTCGATGGCGTTTCCGATCAAGGGCCAGTATGGAGCGATCACCAACACTTGATCGCCAGGAGAGCACAGCGCGGCGGCCACTCCGTATAGACCCGCCGTCGCTCCCGCGGTGACCAAGATCTCTGCTCTCTCTGCTGGTAGATCTCCAGTGTGTCGGGTGCGCTCTGCGATGGCGTTCAGGAGGTCGGGGCGCCCTTGTACCGGAGAGTAACGGTGCATGCCGGGGTGATGAGCGACGCTTATATTCTCCATCCGGCAGTCCTCAGCAGGCTCCATCCATGTGTCGCCGATATGGAGCGGGTAGACCGGCCCTTCTCGGCTGTACACTCTTCGCGCAAGCTTTGAATATGCGGATCGATTAGGGCTGTTAAGTCGAGGCAGTACGTCTGGGTGACGCGGCATATCAGCTTCGCTCCAATCTGGTTTAGAAGACATCTTGGATGGACATAGATAGAACCGTCAATGAAGTCGGCCCTTTCATCGAGTGCCGTTCCAAGTATGATGCGATTCATCGAGGCACCCCAGGAGGTACACGTGGGTCTTTTTTCATGGTTGTTTCCCAAACCTGCTGACCGCATCGCCAAGGCCCGTAAGCTCATGGCTGATGATCGATTCGCCGAGGCTCGTATGGAGGTCGCCGATCTCTCTGAAGCTGAAGCACAGGCGCTTAAGAGCGAATGTGAGCAACAGCTCGTTCGGATGAATCTAGAGAAGGCTGTGCAGCGAGCACGCGCCGGCGAGCATCAGGTAGTCCAGAGCCATCTTGACCTAGCAGAGAGGTTTCATGATGGCAGCATGACAGAGCTATTTGAGGAGACGAACGCTGCGTTAGCTGCTCTTAAGAACGCTCAACGAACGGACGCTGTATGGGCAGAGTTGGCCAGCGCAGCTGAGCGTCGGGCGAGGCTCGGCACCGATCCCGGAGACTTCACTCTGGCGGCCTATTCTGGAAAAGGCGCGGTGCGTGTGTTCTTCGGCGAAGGCCGGGCGTTCAACTTACCGGGCCTCGAATATGAGCCTCGCGCTGAATGGTTCCGTCCGTCCTGGATGAGCGAGTGCGCTGGAGCCGAGCCTGATGCGGTCATTGCGGCGCTCAAGGCGGTCTATCCGGAGTCCCTATGGGAGAGCATCGTCACTCAAAGCAGTCTCTTGGTTCCGGCCATTCGTCGTCTCGCTGATGTGGCGCCAGAGGCCGCGATCTCCGTGTTGCTGGAGGGGTCTCTCGAGGAGCCCGTGATCGCCTTCGAGTTAGGCAGAGCGGCGGCTGCTCTCGGTCAACATCAGGCGGCCTTCCTGTCTTTCGATCATGCCATCGCTGCCTACGAGGGAGCTCTGACGGTCGATGGTCTCTCGGCTCAAACCTGGCAGGCGGCCTGTGCCTTATGGGCAGGAGACATGAAGACGGCAGCGCGGGTTCTCAAGGAGGCAGACACGAGCACGGCGCCATACCTCAGAGCGGTCATTGAGATCGAGTCTGGTGACGCGAATGAGGCGGAGGCCGCCCTGGCCAATATCGACGAGGAGGATGAGCAGTACCCACAGCTGCACAGCATCGTTCGATTGAAGCGAGTGCTCGCTGATTTGTATGAAGCTTTTCCTGTTCTGAGCGATGTAGATGCTCAGGGAAGTCCAGATTGGAATGACGCAATGGAGGAGATGCTTCCTCAGCTTCAGGCTGAACTCGACACCGTCATGAATCAGCTTCAGTCTGACGAACTCGATGATGAAGATGAAGATGAAGATGATCTTGATGAAGCTGAGCCGGGCGCTGATGAGGTGAGCACCTCACCTTAATCTACTCTCTTACCTAGCTCGCCTCAGCGCGGACATCACGTCCGGTGCCATGTCGCTTCTGGATACGCTCAACGGCGCGAAGACATAGCTCCTTGAAGCGGCGATTACCTGAGCTCTCCTTAGCGTGTCGCTGAAGCTGTGGAACGGCGTTTGGCGTGCCGATTCGGCCCAACGCGGTCGCGGCTCTGCGCCGTACCATCAAGAACTCATGATTTAGGAAGTTTATCAGACCTGATTGGACGGAGTTGTCTCCAAGCTCACCGATAATATCGATGATATTGCACACCTTATCGGTGGGCGTGCGCGGCTCGCTGGCGAGCTCGACCAAGAGTCGTGCGGCTGGGCGATACTTATTGCGACGGATCATGCCCAACGCTGTACGCGCTACGTCTGCGTTTTGGCTGTTGAGGATCGCTCGGAGCATAGGTTGGGTCTTGGCGTGATCCTTCTTATTAAAGATCGCCGAGATAGCCTGTTCCCTCAGATCCTTGGCCAGGTCGGGGTTCATCGCCATCTTGAGGAGTGCATCAGTCCCACGCTCACCCAGCGCCTTGGCCGCCGAGAGGCGCGACTCTGGATTGGAGTCCTCCAACATCTCGTTCGCGATCATCTCGCACTCGGCCGTGCCAGGAAATCGCTCGAATAGGAGGGACCGCATGAGCGCGCGCTGACCTTCGGGCAGCGTCTCATCGTGGCACCCGAGCAGAAGCTTTGCGGCGTGCTCACCGTCTTCTACGCACAGAAACTCGCAGATGCTTACGATCCGGCGAACCGTCTGAGTCGTCGCGTCGGGGTTCCAAACAGAGCCGTCGCGGACCCAGCGCACCTTGCCGGCGGCGACGGTGGCGCCGATGCGCTTCACGAGCTCACTTACGTAGCGTCGGACGGTCTGAGCGATGATGCGTTTCACCGGATCATCGCTTGGCTTTGCTTTGCTGTTTCGGTCGAGACCTTCAGGGAGGCGGTCATCTTGTAGAACAAAGCGCGTCAGGAGCGCCTTGCGCCCATCTCGGAGCTGGTGAAACGTGTCTAGAGAGACGCTCATGCCCTTCACTTTACCGGACATGTACGGACCCTTGAGTAGGCCTCCTGGGTCGTAGTCGAGGTCGAGCATCTCGGCGAGCATGCTCCAGCATGCCTCAGCCGCTCTATCCGGCTGTTGCCTTGGGCTCCCCATGACCCACGCAGCGCCCAGAGCGATCCCTAGCGCTGCTATCACCGATAAGACTATGACCATACCTGCGGCCGCTCACCCATTCTTCCATGGCAATACGGTGCCGACCATCGACAACAAATCGCCCCACCTCATACATTTAATGTAACCGATCTTTTGTCAGGATCCACTGGATCCCCGATTTTTTACCTCAGTTTAGTGTCAAGATATGCCGAGATGACGGCCTTATAACTGACCATTTATTGAGCTGTTTTGTCTGGGAGGGGCCGGACTATTGGTCCGCGTTAACGTCCGTAGATGGGCTGGGCCTAAGGGACACGAAGACAGCCATGATCGTGAAGGTGCACCCGATACCCATGGTCATAGGCACCTGTTCGGCGAGGAACAACCACGCGAGGAGAGCCGCTCCAACAGGCTCTCCAACGGTGCTCATGGCCACCGAGGTCGGTGTCGCGTCACGTAGCGCGAAGGTGAGGCATGTGTGGCCGATGAGCTGGGGGATGAGGGCTGCCATGGCGATCCAGAATAGGGAGACATTCGATGCCGGCGCGAGAGGGATCCCAAACAGCAGCGCTGTGCCTAAGAGCAGAACTGAACCGATGGTCGCTGCGACGGTTATCAGAGGGAGCGCTTCGCTTGGGTCACACTTTCGGCCGATCAGGAGATATCCGACCATACCTGCGGCGCCCACGAGAGCGAGCACATCACCGATCCATTGGCCATCCCCACTGTGGAGATCATGAACGCCGATCACGGTCACTCCGATGACAGCGAGGGTCAACGCTGACCACAGACGTCCGCTGGGTGCGTCGGTGCCGGTGACGAGGCCAATCACGCCTAACATCAGCGGAGTTGCCGTCACCAGCGTCACGGAGGCTGCGACCGTCGTCAGATTAAGTGACCAGACCCAGGCTCCGAAATGGACGGCGTAGCAGAGGCCTGCCAAACAGCCGGCTTTCCAGAAATCTCGGCCTAAAGACGAGACGCGACGGATGACGAGTGGCCACAGGCACAGAGAGGCGATCAGCAGTCGTAGACCAGAGGTGATCAGCGGATGTGTGGGTTGGGCCTTGCGAAAAAAAAGCGCAGCGCATGAAATAGAGACCATGGCTAGAATCAACAAAACCACGGTGCGGCGGCTCATTCCATGGGGCTTCCTGTTCGTCTGCATCTTCATCAGTCTCGCTACCACTGCCTGTAAGAG
>CALELH010000131.1 GCA_937902595.1 uncultured Myxococcales bacterium | reverse complement strand
GAGCTTCCTCAACATCGGCCGCAGTCTCGCTAAAGGGAGGGACGCATGGGGAAGACTCGCGAAGTCCAACTCTATATCGATTGCGTAATTGGCGGAGGCCCAACGAACACGCCCTCGGATCTTCTCAAAGTCCTGACGCTCCCCGTGCACAGCGCTCCACATCTCCTGAACGTCCTCTGGGCGTTGCATCGCAGAGCGGTCATGAGTCAGAACCAAATACATCTGAAGAGCGGGCCGCTCAGAGAGCAGTTCATCCTCGGCCTCAAGGGAAGGACGGACATGGGAGGGGTGCGCTCCGCACGCCCAGAGTAACCCTATGACAAGCCACAAGAGAGAAGCCCGAACCAGCACTCTATTTCACCACTGGCGAAGGGATGAGTTCATTAGCCCTGATGGTCCGCGCCCAGAGGAGAGCACCCGCGGTGTCGCGAGTCTCTATTGTGAGCACACGATCCTTAGCTGAACCGGAGAACTTGAGCAGACCAAAGTTGCGTTTCTGAGTCACGAGGGTTCCTTGTACACGTACTGGGCTCTCCCACTCACCATCGGCGCTCGCCCCTCGGCTGGTCAACGGAGAGGACGTAAAGTCATAGAGTGGATAGAAGCCCTCGGGCTCAAGCTTAACCAGCTCAGTGTGATGGCGGTCGCCACTCACGAAGACGACTCCACTGAGCCGCCTCTTTACGATTTGATCAATTAATCTCTGCTGCTCTGTTTTGAACTGAGCGTAGCCTTCCCAGCGATCGAATGGGCTGAGGAACTGGCCTCCTCCTGCCACGATCTTAAAAGGGGCTCTACTCGCGCTCAAGGCGTCCAAGAGCCACATAAGCTGCTGCTCGCCGAGCATGGTCTTCTTGGCGTCGTCTGGCGCGCTCGAAGCAGACCGATAGAAGCGATTATCCAAGAGAAACACATCAACGTCCCCCCAGGTAAACTGAGTAAAGACACCTGGAACCCCAGGCATTCCATAGGATGGGTTTGGCCAATACGCCTTGAACGCGGCTAGACTGTCCAATTTGTGGACATAGCTCCAGTTCGAGTCATTGGGCCCGTAGTCGTGGTCATCCCAGGTCGCGTAATGAAAGGCGCTGGCGAGTAAAGGTTGAACAACCTTGAGCGAGCGCGTCTTCGCATAGCGAGCAAATATCCCTGCACGAGATGACCAATCGAAGGGACGTAGATAGATGTTGTCTCCGAGCCAAATCATGACGTCCGGAGACTGCCCAAGAACACTCTCGTAAATGGGGTATCCACCGCCATACGTCGCGCCCGGTGGCTCGGTCTCGGCATCATTCGTATAAGCACACGAGCCGACCGCAAAGGTAAAATCGGGCGGATCCGCTCGGCGACGCCAGATAGGCTGCGTGTTGAACTTGAGGGGGTAGGCCTTCTCCACTTTGACGCCCGCTAGAGAGACAGTGTACATGTACTCCGAGCCGGCCTTTAAACCAGTGAGGCGCGCCGTCAACAAGCGCTTATCTTCTCCACCCGTAACAAACGCCTCAGACCTCGCCTGACCGACCTGCCCATTCGGCCAGAAACGAATCGTCACGCCCGTCGGCATATTTGTCCGAAGCCAAATGGTGACGTCGTGATGATTACCATTCGCGAGCATGGGCCCGGAGACCAACTCGGGCGTCGCCGCAAATAGAGCGGAACTCCAGAGAAGCATGACACCGACGATGAACATCACACGTCGTCTGGGAGAGATTCGTTCACCCACAGCGACTAACCGATGCGGCGCTGATATGACCGTCGCATCTCCTTGGCGATGGTAGCCAGCTGCATATTGGAGGTTCCTTCGTAGATCTTCCCGATCTTGGCATCCCGATAGAACTTCTCGACTGGGTACTCTTTCGTAAAGCCGACACCACCAACGAACTCAATGCACATGGACGCGGTTCGCTCGGCAACCTGAGACGCAAACAGCTTGGCCATCGCCGCCTGCTTTACGAATGGCTTACCTGCGTCCTTGAGTCGAGCTGCGTTGTAGACCATCAGGCGAGCAGCTTCGAGGTCAGTGGCCACCTGAGCATACTGGAACTCTAGGCCTTGGAAATGAGCGATTGGCTTACCAAACTGTTCGCGCTGCAGCATGTGACTCATCGCATAATCCAGAGCTCCCTGCGCTAAGCCCACCATCTGGGCGCCAATACCGATGCGCCCTTCATTGAGAGTCTCTATCGCAATCTTGTAGCCCTTACCGACCTCACCCAGAACATTACTAGCCGGTACTCTGCAGTCCTCAAGGAGCAGCTCAGTAGTGCTCGATGCGCGGATGCCCAGCTTGTCTTCCTTCTTGCCTACAGTAAAGCCGGGCGTCCCCTTCTCTACCAGAAACGAGGTGATGCCCTTGTACCCAAGCTCAGGGTTTACGTTCGCCATGACGATGAACAAGGATGACTCTGCGCCATTCGTGATCCACAGCTTGCTCCCGTTCAGAACGTACTCATCGCCATCGAGGTCAGCCCGAGTCCTAAGGGCAAAAGCGTCTGATCCAGAGGCGGCCTCGCTCAAGGCGTAGGAACCGACCCACTCTGAGGTCATCTTTGGTAGATAGTGAGCCTTCTGCTCCTCTGTTCCCCATCTCAGAATCGCGTTGTTTACCAGGGTATTTTGAACGTCGACGAAGACCGAGACGCTCGGGTCTACTCGCGCCAAAGCCTCAATCGCCAAGATCGCGGTGAAGATGCTGCTCTCAGCGCCTCCATATTGCTCCGGAATCTCAATGCCCATAAGGCCGAGCTCAAAGAGGCTAGGGATTAAGTCGGCGTCGATCTTTCCCGCCTCATCCATAGCGGAGACTCGAGGAGAGATCTCCTTCTTGGCGAAGTCGTAGATCGCGTCATAAAACATCTGCTCGTCGTCAGATAATACGGTGAGGGGTACAGCGGTCATACTCTTCCTCTCTGAATACAGAGTTATGCGTCGTGATTACCGATTTTGACGCCGCAAGTGATCCATGAGTGCTCCGTAAAGAACAACCTTAATCGGAACGAGGAACCCTTTTACTTAGTCAAGAACCTCAATCTCTGGCTCACGCTGCGGCCGTGAATCGAGGGGCCCGACCTTAACACGTTTCGACTGGTCGGTAGATACTTCCTTTTTATCCGTCGGGATCTCAGGTGTGACGCTAGGAACAGTAGAGCCTGAGACAGGGCGTTCAGACTTTTTTCGGCTTCGAGTCTTGGACCGTGATGGGACACGCCTGCGTTTGCTGCGAACGATCTTCTTTAGACTAATTCGACGTACCTTCTTCTCCGAAGAGTCTTGCTCCGCATCGATCACAACCCGCTCTATCTGAGTGACAAAGCCACTCCTCTCTAGTCGAATCAAGTGGGTCCCCGGCGTTAAACGTAGATCGAGCGGCGTTGAGCCCACCTTCTCATCATCCTGATACACCTTGGCACCCGATGGGTTGGTAATGACCCGGATCTCGATGGGGCGATTCCGCGCGGTCTCAATCACCTTAGCCGGCGTGATCGCTGGAGAGGCTTTGTCACGACTACCTAACCCACTGTCCGATCGGCGTGTCTCCTTATTGACCAAGGGCGTCACCGTCGAAGGCGTCTCCTTGAGCCGCTCCGTCAATCTTGGTCCAGAATCTGTGGCCACTCGAGGCGACGAGCCACCAGGCCAATTCGCGATGAGCACGATGGCCAAGGCGACGACGCCCAAGGTCAATAGGACTCCCTGGGTCGCAGATTTCGGCTCCAATATTGGCTCTCTGACCTCACCCGCCGTGCCAGAGGGCGGCGGCGTAGCGATGCCACTCAGGGGTTCATCAAAATCGACCAGAGGGAAGGCAGACGAAGATGAAGTCACTAGAGGCATGGTTGGGTTGAGATCGATCCTTCCCAAGGCATCTCTCATCTCTTCCGCGCTCTGAAACCGGTCATCTGGTGACTTCTCCAAAGCCCTAGAGACCCACCTCGCTAAGGAGTCAGGGACCTCTAGATCGGAGAGTTCTTGAAGGTCGGGCGGAGGGGTCTGAAGGTGATGTCGGAAGAGGTCGTGCGCGGTCCCCTGAAACGGAAATTGTCCCGTGAGTAGATGAAACGTCGCGATCCCAACAGCATAGAGATCGGTGCGCCCGTCCACACCATCAAAGCCAATCTGCTCTGGCGCCATATACTGAGGAGTTCCACACAGTTGATTGGCTGCTGTCACCTCGACCTCATCACTGTCAAACGCCCTTGTCTGGGGAGCGTCAAACTGTCGGGCGATGCCGAAGTCGAGGACCTTAACAAAATCGGGGTCATCCTCGGTCGGGGACCAAAAAAGATTACTCAGCTTAATGTCGCGGTGAACGACGGAGCGTCCATGTGCGTGTCCAAGGGCCCTCAAGACCATGTCCATCATATGGACGACCCGAGCGAGCTGGAAACGCTCTCTCCTACTCGCTCGAAAGAGATTCATCCCCTCCATGAGCTCCATAACGAGATAGAGATCCCCGACGACAGTTTTCCCGTAATCATGGACAACGGTGATGTTTGGGTGACTGAGATTGGAGGCGATGTGCGCACCACGGGTAAATCGTACGGCGGCAGAGTCCGTCGTGGCGGGGAGTAACTTGACCGCGACCTGACGTTGAGTTGAGGTCTGCCATGCCGACCAGACACTCGAGCCCATTCCCCCGATACCAACCAAGTCTTTGAGGCGATATCGGCCGCCGACGGTCTGACCGCTGAGATCACGCACGACCCGCCGCCCATCATGTGGGCAGCGCTCGATCAATTCGTCGAAGCGACGGTCACATCGAGAACAAACATAGGGCACTCGGGGACTCCCTATTCTTGGGCACAATCCAGATTAGTCGGCGATCACGCCTGGCACATATTCGCCTTCGGCTGTGTACAATACTCCATGGCTCGCCACGCGGCCATCATCTACATCGAAATACCACGCTTCGATGGAAGATGTAGCCTCCCCAAATTCATCAAAGTCCAAGGGACCTGACGCACCCTCAAAGTTGAAACCTTGACCCGAACCACGCATGAGTGACAGCCCCCGGCCCCAGGAGTTTTGCCCTGCCGAGACCGCTGGTGACTGCTCACTGAGTCGTCGTAATTGCTCAGCGATTTTCGGTCCAGTCACCCCGTCACTGTCCTGAATCCCGCCTATGGCAAAGCCGAGCAAATACATCGCGTCATAGGCGTTCGCGTTGTACACCTCAGGTGGTGTGTTCCATAGGCTTCTATAGCTCGTCGCGAAGGTCTGAAAGACCTCCCCCGTGGGAGACGCTGGACGAGTCCCTATGACATTACTCAAAACCTGTCTGCCATGGGGACCTGTCACCTCCTCAAGAGCCTCTTTGTTGCTCATACCGTCTGTACAGACGATGGGCGTTTCCCTGAGGAGCTCAGAGGCAGCGACCGTCTCTAAGAAGCTGATACCGCTTCGAACAAAGCCCACAAAGACTATGACGTCAGGAGAGAACGACTGTAGGGCCTCAATTATCGTCGGCCACTGAGCATCGACCCCATCCTCATTCTCCACCTGGAAACGACGAGACATGTAGAGATCCTCGGTACAGAGATCTGCACCGCAGAGTCTTTGCTCAAGGGCACCACGTAGCCCATTGCCATACGTGTCATCTATGTTGAGAACGGCAACTCGCCCGTAGCCTTTGTCTCTAATCAACTGAAAGATCGCCGCGGCCTGACTCTGGTCTGTGGGAACGGTCCGCCAGAGAAGGTCAGAGTCTCGCACATCGGTGAGAGCTGGGCTCGTCGCAGACGGGCTCATGACGAGGGTCTTACTGGGATAGGCCACTCGATTAAACACATCCAAGGTCACGGTGCTTCGAGCGGGTCCAATGATGGCGGGGACACGGGCCGAATCAACCAGCCAACGCGCCGCTGTGACCGCCTGCTCCGGATCCGACCCAGTATCGCAAGACAGCACCCCAAACATACGGCCATCAACCGCACCGCTCTGATTGATCTCAAGGGCGGCCAAACCAACGGCTCGCTCAATCGCAAGTCCCACCGGCCCAAGATCTCCCGTCGTCGGCATCAACATCCCAATGTGAGTCACAGTTCGACTGAGGGCGAGAGACGACTCTACTCCATAGATCGTCCTGCAGAAGGAGGGCGGAGCGGGTCGAGTCACACACAACTCTTGATCGCAGATAAGGTCCGCGCGGCAGTCACCATCCTTCGTACACTCGGCGCCCACCTCAAGCAGCTGGGAACATCCCACAGTGAGAATCGTGACAAACAAGAGATGACGAATCAAAAGGACCCCCTAACCGTCAGCCCACCCACCCCAGGTTCAATCATCACCTGGTTAGAGGACGTGTCATCACCTCCCGCGATCAGAGCCCAGACGACACCGGTTAAGACCGCCGATGCGCCAACCAGCCCGAGCACATCTCCAGTCAACGCCTTCGATTGAGCAGATTTGCGCAGCAACTTCTTGTCTTCCAGTATTCGACTATTTGAAAAACGCTCAGATTCGAAGAACGCGAG
>CALELH010000130.1 GCA_937902595.1 uncultured Myxococcales bacterium | reverse complement strand
GAGGGCGTCGGCTCCGATGAAGAGCTGACCGAGGAGCAGATCGAGTCGCTCAAAGAGAAGGACAACATCTCGGACATGATGAAGGCCTTCGCCGAAGAGATGCCTCAGGTAAAGACACCGCTCATCGATGAGCGAGATCTATATCTGATGTCATCGATTGAGGCTGCTCCTGGACAGGTGAAGGTCGCTGTTGTCGGCGCTGGCCATGTCGAGGGGATGATAGAGCATCGTGGCGAAGAGGTGGACCGAGAGGCGCTGGCGGTGATCCCTCCACCATCCAAGATGCTCCAAGCGTTCAAGTGGGTCATCCCTACCATAATTCTTTGCGCCTTTTATTGGGGGTGGAAAGAGCACTCCGGTGAGCAGTTCAAAGAGCTCATCTTCGCATGGCTGCTACCCAACTCCATCATGGCAGCGCTGTTGAGCATGCTTGGAGGCGCGAAGTTCTTGTCTATTGTAACCGCGTTCATCGCTTCACCGATCACGTCGCTCAACCCGACTATCGGAGCGGGGATGGTCGTCGGCTTGGTGGAGGCTTGGCTTCGGAAGCCGACCGTAGAGGACGCTCAGAACCTTAATCAGGACTTTACGTCCCTACGAGGGGCGTACAAGAATCCCTTCAGCCGAGTGCTCATCGTAGCGATTCTAGCGACTCTTGGCTCCGCGCTTGGTGCTTGGATTGGTGCTGGGCTCGTCATTTCACATCTCTAATTTTCTTTGTTGAGTTGTTTGATTGATCCGCTGGGGAATCGTAGGGCTAGGGCGAGCAGGTCTCGCTAGACGCAGAGCGCTCAGCGCGCGAGATGACAGCGTAATCCTCCACGAATGTAGTCGCCGGGACGGCGACGCACCCAGCCTGCGGACACTCCTAGACTCCAATATTGAGGCAGTCGCGCTTTGTCGAGAGTCTGCCTTACACTACGATGATGTCCGTGCCGCGTTGAGGGCCGATAAACATGTTCTCGTGGAATACCCACTCGCTCTTACTCACGGTGAGGCGTCCGAGTTGGCCGAGCTGGCCCATGCGAAAGAGCGCGTACTCCACGTGGGCCACTTTGGTCTCTTGAACCCTTTTCACAAGCGAGTCGCTGCAGCGATTGATGAACAGGATGTGCGGGGCTTTGAATATGTGTTTTCAGCCGGGTTCGGGCGGGCTATTCGTCCCCTATGTGACGCGTCTCTCTGGGGACAGAGCGCCAACAGCCGGCTTCAAGCGTTGTGGAGCTGGTTTGGTCCTTTGGAGCTTGAATCTTCTGAGGTGGAGCTGAAGAGAGACGGTTACGAGATCGACGTGCATCTCCGAGATCGTCGCGGCCGCTGCGTGGTGCTTCGCGAATCACGCAGGGCGGGACAGACTCGCGGCCGGTCAGTCCGCGGTGTGGACAGATCAGAGAACTCTATTGAGTTGCCTGCCTGGAAGAAGTGGCCTGATGGATTCGTACTCGACACCGAGTGCTTTGTTCAGCAGGTAAAGCAATCTGGTTCTCAATCCTATATACCGCTCGCTGATGTTGTAGATGTTGTGGCGCTGAGCGAGTCGATCTCTCTACGTGCGGAGATTCGTCGCGAGGTCCAGAAGGCTAAAGATGAGTGATGGTTGCCGTTGGGCAGTGTGCACGGTAGGTTACGCCCGCTGTGGAACAGGCCGAGAGGACAGTGATGGGCCGTATAGGACGCAATGACCCGTGCTGGTGCGGGAGCGGTAAAAAATATAAGAAGTGCCACATTGGCGAGCCTCCTCCGTCTTCCGGCGCAAGGAAGACTGAGCAAGCTCCCGTTGACGCCGTGGTCAAAGGGCGAGTGAGTCCTATGCGGGACGTTCCTCAGCACATCGTTCGTCCGTCCTATGCCGTGAGCGGTACACCATCAGGACCGAGAGCACACTCTTGCATTAAGACCCCCGAAGAGATTGAGAGAATGCGTCATGCGGGGCGGACCGCGAGGTTGGTACTCGACACCGTCTTGGCTGCTGTTCGGCCCGGCATTACCACCGATTCACTCGATGTCATCGCCCACGAGAAGGCGATTGAGCTTGGAGCGTATCCGAGTCCACTGAACTATCACGGCTTTCCAAAATCCTTGTGCACTTCTGTGAATGAGGTCGTCTGTCATGGAATCCCTGATGATCGAATGCTTAAGACTGGGGACGTCATTAACTGCGATGTCACGGTGTTCATCGGCGGTATGCATGGTGACTGCAGCGAGACCGTTTTTGTAGGCAAGCCGGACCCACAGACCATCAAGCTTGTAGAGATCACGTACGAGTGCATGATGCGAGGGATTGACGCCGTCAAGCCAGGTAAGACCTTGAACGAGATCGGTAAGGCTATCGCCAAGATCGCTCACAAGAGCGGCTTCAGTATCGTGAGAGACTTCGCCGGTCACGGGATCGGAAGTCAGTTCCACCAAGACCCGCAGATCGTTCATTACCCCGACATCAGGCAGCGTCAGAAGGTCGAAACAGGGATGACGTTCACCATTGAGCCTATGATTAACATCGGGACTCACCGCTGTACGATCTGGCCAGATGACTGGACCGCAGTGACGACCGATCGCAAGAGAAGCGCGCAGTTTGAGCACACGATTCTCGTTCAGGCCAGCGGTAATGAGCTCTTGACTGGTGGTGAGGGAGACCCTTGGTTCAAGCGGCAACTCGCCCAGGGCTGGTGAAGAGAACCGGAGCAATCAGCTCACTGCTCAACTTCATTTATTGCGACGATCTCGCATTCGCTGTTCTAAGCTTGGAATGAAGACCTGAATCGAATCGGGGTCGAGGTCGTCGAGGTCTGTTCGATCTTTCGGCCCACCAACCAAGCGAGCGGCTGCTTCACGAGTCTTCTTCTGCATAGCTGCGTGGTTTTGTTCACGACGAGCGTCCACTAAGCGCTCATTTGTCTGGCGTAGTCTCTTAACTAGATCCACTACGAGCTTGTCCAAGATCTTGTAAGCGAATGGAGTTTGGGCCGTGATAAGGCGCTCGAAGTCATCGCGTCGGAGCTCGATGACATGCACCGTAGTCGAGACGACACGGCAGGTCGCGCTGCGACGCTTACCATCGATGAGGGCCATCTGGCCGACCAGCGCGCCATCCTCTAGGATTGCCACGGCCTCGGTGTCTTCTGCGTCATCGAGATAGACACCGATCTCTCCGTCTAGAACGATGAAGCAGCTGTTGGCTGCTTCACCTTGCCGAAAGATCACCTGCCCGGCGAGGAGCTCCTTCATCACGAGATGGTGACTCAGAAGCTCAAGCTCCTTTGGTGCGAGCTCGGAGAAGAGTGGAACGTGGGCCAATAGGGCTGGTTTTGGATTCAAGATGTCCTCCAGAACGCGAGTCGATCCAGTATACCCTGTTTCGGCTTTTCCGACTCTGTCTCTTCCACCTTCTCCTCTCGAAGTTTCGGTTGCTGTATATCTTCGGAAAGAGTCTTACTGATCAGCTCGTTCGTCTCTCTGAGACGATCGCAGACCGTGTGAGCGATCCCGCGGAGAACCTTGAACGCAACCGGACGCAGGTTTCGTCTTAGAAAGCTAAACTCCTGTTGATCTAGACGAAATAGAGAGACATCGTCGATCGCCTTAACGCTGGCCGTTCGCTTTCGGCCATCGATCAGAGTGATCTCCCCGATGACCGCATTTGCCCCAAGAACTGCGAGCTGAATTTTTCCCTCTGGTCGGTCTAGGAAGACCTCGAGTTCGCCGCGCTCGACGACATAGGCCGCGTCACCCGGATCCCCCTCCTTAAACAGGAATTGACCCTTTGACAGTTGAGTAGGCTGAATCGCGCGGATCAACTCCGTGAGTTCGTCTGGTGTCAAACCGGAGAACAGCGGTATTCGACCGAAGAAGTCTTGGAGGGGATTGGACACAGTGACCTCGCTTTTCGGCGCCTTATACTATGAAGAGCATCCGAAAGTCAGGCAACAAACTCAAGAATCCGACTCGGGAAAGTCTCGTACCATCTTTTCCGCCAACTCGACGTCGGCTTTAGGGCCTACGATGATTCCACAACGCTGGTGTAGCTCCGTGGGTACCATATCAAGGATCGGGATCTCTCCGTTCGACGCCCGGCCGCCTGCCACTTCGGCGATGAAGGCGAGAGGGTTGCACTCATAGAGGAGTCGCAGTTTACCTCTGCCGGTGCGTCGATTGACCGGGTACAGATAGAGACCACCCTTTACTAGGTTACGATGGAAGTCGACGACCAGGGATCCAATGTGTCGAGCTGAGACTTCACGTACCGGTCCATCATTGCGGCTCTTGATGGTGTCGATCAGCTTGGAGGTCCACCGAGGCCAATAGGGGCTATTGCATTCGTTCGTGCTCAAGAGAGAGGTCTTCTCCGGAATTCGCACATCGCTGCGCGTCAAAAAGAACTCGCCCGAAGAAGGATCTAGCGTGAAGCAATCGACGGTTTGACCGGAGCTATAGACGAGCACGGTGGATGAACCGTAGACGATGTATCCACCGGCGACGAGATCTCTCCCTCTTCGCAGAATGGTGTTTAGAGATACCGCTTCATCGGGCCGCTTTCGGTAGATGGCGAAGATGGTCCCGATGGAGACCCCAACATCGATATTGCTGGATCCATCGAGCGGGTCGAAGACGACGACATAGTCTCCGGCGAGGTCGGCAGGAACAGCGATGAACGACTCTTCTTCTTCTGAGGCCATCGCGGCGACGCAGCCGGAGCGCTTCAGAACCTCTACGAAGGTGTCATTCGCGATCTGGTCGAGTTTTTGGACACGCTCGCCTTGGACGTTTGTTTCGCCTGTCGCCCCCCAAACCTCGATGAGCCCAGCCCGGCGAACCTGGGCGCTGATGAGCTTACCGGCTACGCCAATCTGGGTAAGCAGGGCAGAGAGCTGGCCCCGAGCATCGGGGTGGTGCTCCTGATTTTCTAGGACGTGTTGCGTCAGGGTTCGTCCGAAGTCGGCCGCGAGAGACATGAGCGATCCTCAGATATGTGGTCTTGGGCGGGCGGAGCATAGCGTTACGGGATGTCCTCGTCTACAGCCGTAATCACGATCAAATTGATCCGAGCGGCCGTGTCGGTGACAATGGGTCACATCTCCGAAAAATGGGAGCAGGGATGAGCGGACGAATCATAGCGTGCGTACTGGCGATTCTTGTCTGGGGCTGCGACGAGACCGGCGAGGACCAAGGGGCGACTGATATGGCCTCAACTTCGGGAGACTCGGGGACCCTTGATCAGGGAATGACCGTGAACGACGCGAGGCCCGAACGAGATGCTGCACCTGACGTCAGACCCGTTAGGGACGCGCGGGTTCAGCCCGACGTGGTCATTCCGCTGGATGAAGGGATGAGACCAGACGTGGGCCCACTCGATGGACAGCCGTGCGACCCGCGCCTAAACGCGAGGGCGTGTGATCCAGGTTTCTTCTGCGTTCATGTGCCCCAACAGCGACCAAATGTGGGTCGCTGCCAGGAGGGGGATGGTTGCCGGCCTGGTGTTGAGGGGGATTGCCCTCCAGAGAAACCATACTGCCACCTCAAGGGAGGCGCGACGGTGTGTACCAATGTTGGAGTCATCGGCGCTGGCCTTGACTGTGTCGACGATCAGGATATCCCAAGGCCGTGCGAAGAGGGCCTCGTTTGCAATAACAGTGTTTGCCAGGAGCCTTGTGTCCCAGGTCAGGAGAATGAGTGTCCAGATGAGGGTCGTTGCGCTGACATCTCAGCACGGACGGGCGTCGAGTCCGGTCTCTGTGGTCCTAGAAACTGTAATTGGTTTACGGGAGAGGGCTGCGAAGGCAATGAGAAGTGCAGTTACTCGATTCGCTCCGATGGTGTCCTCGTTGGAGCATGCACGCTTCTGATGGGAGCCGGGAATGGAAATGGCGCTCCGTGCGAGACCGGGACCGATCGGAACGGCGATGGCCGTCGGGACGCGGGGGACAATTGTGCTCAAGGCCTCTACTGCGTTGGCGCGCCTGGCAGAGAGCGGTTCTGTCGTTTACTCTGTGACACGGGTCAGTATGAAGCGCCCTGTCCGGGGACGATGGCCTGCGAAGAGCGATTGGTTACGTCGAGCGGGGCTGTCCGCGGGTTCGGGCTCTGCGTTACAAACCAGTAGCCCATCTCTGATTAGCCAGTAGCCCATCTCAGATTAGAGTGTGAAGTCCGCACTCACTCTTTTTCTTACCCGCCCATCTCCCTGATCTCTCGTCATTAGGGTCTGTCGCAGGATTCGTGCACGGCTGGCAACCGATGGATGGGTATCCAGCGTCGTGGAGCGGGTTGTACGGTAACCCGTGCTCGACTACGTGTTGCCAAATCTCCGCTTTTGTCCAGCGCACCAAAGGGTTCAGCTTGGCGAGAAAGCGCCCCTCAACTTCTTTCGTCTCCAGTACACGCAGATGTGCTCGACTCGGACCTTGATCCCTACGGAGGGCGGTGATCCATGCGTCCAGCCCATCGAGCATTCGTCGGGTTGGCTCGACCTTACGTAGGGCACAGCATCGATCCGGATCCACGATGTTCAGATCACTCCCATAGAGACTCGCCTGTTCTCCGAGACTGATTGACGGTTCAATAACCTCGACGCAGACGTTCAAGCGATCCTGAATTCGATCCACCATCCGTAAGGTCTCGGGGAAATGAAAACCCGTGTCGATAAAGAAGACCTTTGCGCCTGGACAAACTTGAGAAGCCAGGTGCATCAGTACCACCCCGCTTGGCCCAAAGGCCGTCGACAGAGCGATGCGGTCGCCGAAGGTCTCAAACCCCCAAGCGAGCGCGTCACGACTCGTCGCTGTCTCAAGCTCGATCCTCATGAATCAGGCCTCCGTGATTATGAATGTCTTATTTATGACCATTTAGGTGTGTTTAAATCAAATAAAAGGGGTCAAATATTTAAACATGTTTAATATTGAGTGCTTAAAATATGCATTGTTTAGGTGTGTTTATCTGTTTTGCGTGTTGTGGCCATGGGGATGGGCGTATGGTTGTATTTGCTTTAATCCTAGTCGGTGAACTGTCGTTAGGTGATTGGCTCCATCGTCGGTGCTTCTGAAGCGATGAGAGATCGGATACGATAATCACCATGCTGTTCGCCTCCCTAGTGATTCTTCTGAGCTTCGATCCGACCGCTACGGTGAGGGCACTCAAGCATGATGAAGCTCGTGAAGGCTCTCTCGTCCAGCTGTTCAGCTTGGACTATTTAAGTCTTAAGAAAGCTCGGACAGCGATGGTGGGTGAGGCGGTAGCGAGGGTCGCGGTCGATCCGAGGTTACCTGTGCGCGAGAGGATCATCGCGCTGCGTGCGATCTCTCATCTCCAGGCCAGAAGTCAGGCAGCGGGCCTCAGCGCGCTGCTCTTGCTGAACGCCAAGGGGAGCGATGTGGCGATCGCTCGTGAGGCTGCTCGGACGCTCTTTCGCCTCGGGGCTCGCCATGAACTTCTCCCAGGCCTCGGTGCAGAGGATCCTGCTGTTCGTGCTTACGCGGCGCGGTCGGGGGCCGGG
>CALELH010000129.1 GCA_937902595.1 uncultured Myxococcales bacterium | reverse complement strand
GAACATGATCACAGGTGCTGCCCAGATGGACGGCGCTATCCTGGTCTGTTCCGCGTCAGACGGTCCTATGCCACAGACGAAGGAGCACATCCTTCTCGCTCGCCAGGTCGGTGTACCTGCAATCGTGGTGTTCCTAAACAAGGCAGACCTCGTTGATGACGAGGAGCTTCTAGAGCTCGTGGAGATGGAGGTCCGTGAGGAGCTCTCCAGCCGTGAGTTTGATGAGGATTGTCCTGTCATTATCGGTTCAGCTCTTAAGGCTCTTGAGGGTGACGCTGACGGCGAAGCCAAGATTCTTGAGCTGATGGCTGCGGTTGACGAGTATGTCCCAATGCCTGAGCGCCCAGTTGACAAGCCGTTCTTGATGCCTGTCGAGGACGTGTTCTCGATCCCAGGTCGTGGAACGGTCGCAACCGGTCGTGTTGAGCGTGGCATCATTAAGGTCTCTGAGGAGATCGAGATTGTCGGCATGAAGGAAACAACCAAGACGACCGTCACTGGCGTCGAGATGTTCCGTAAGCTGCTCGACGAGGGCCGCGCAGGCGACAACGTTGGTTGTTTGCTCCGTGGTGTGAAGCGTGAGGATATTGAGCGTGGCCAGGTTCTTTGTAAGCCCGGCTCCATCACACCTCACAAGAAGTTTGCTGCTGAGATCTACGTTCTCAAGAAGGAAGAGGGTGGTCGTCACACTCCTTTCTTCAACGGCTACCGTCCCCAGTTCTACTTCCGTACAACGGACGTGACCGGGATCATCAATCTGCCTGAGGGCACTGAGATGTGTATGCCTGGTGAGAACATCGCCATCACGGTCGACATGATTATGCCGATCGCTATGGACGAGGGTCTTCGTTTCGCGATTCGTGAGGGTGGCCGCACCGTGGGTGCAGGCGTCGTCACGAGCATCGTCGAGTAAGCGAAGTTCAGTGCGATGGCTCCAATCGGAGCCATCGTATAACGCTGAAACCCAGGCGGATTTCTGCCTGGGTTTCGGAGTATGTAGCGGAGTTGAAAATGCCTCGAGGTGATCAGATAAAAGTGACCCTTGAGTGCGGCGTGTGCTGTCGACGGAACTACACGGTAAAGAAGAACAGACGCAGTGTCCCTGCCAAGCTTGTTCTGAAAAAGTACTGTGCAGAGTGTCGCGGCCACACGGAACACCGCATCGGTAAGTAACGGTTGCGTGAGCGAATATTTCGTCGGTTGAAGGCCCGTAGCACAATTGGCAGTGCATCGGACTCCAAATCCGGAGGCTGGGGGTTCGAGTCCCTCCGGGCCTGCAATTAAGCCTGCTCTTAGGGAGTAGGCTGTGTGACGGATAGATAGCCACGCGGATGTTTTGATTGAGGTTGTCATGAACGCCAGTAAGAGAATGGTCAATTTGTTTTTCGCTGCTTCCACCCTGTTGGCGTGGGGCATTTATGCGAAGACATTCGAGCTGCTTTTCTCGACGTTCGGCGTTCGCGATGGGCACCTCCTGGGCAAGGGCTTCACCATGACGACTATGGTCGGCGCGGTCGCAGCTCTCGCTACGCTCTTCTACACATGGCGGCATCCGACGGTGAGGCCGACCATTAATGAGGTCGCCGACGAGCTGACGAAGGTCGTCTGGCCAACGTGGGAAGAGACCAAGAATAATACGCGCGTCACGGTGATCGTCACGGTGATCATTGCGGGGATTCTCTGGGTGTTCGATCAGGTCTTTGGTCACTTGACCAATATGATCCTGAGCGGCGGCGCCGTTTAAGCGCCCAGACCGAGAACTGCAGACGAATAATGTTGGTAGGCATGGAAGACCGGAGTTTGGACATGGATCATAAGTGGTACGTAGTACACACATACTCTGGTTATGAGGGTCGTGTTGAGACCACCCTTTGGGATCGTGTGAGGCAGAACGGGCTAGAGGATCAGTTTTCTGAGATCCTTGTTCCCCGTGAGAAGGAGACAGAGGGAGAGCGTCGTGGTCCCCCTCGTAAGTTCTTCCCAGGGTATATCTTCGTCAAGATGGAGCTCAATACGCAGACTTGGCACGTCGTAAATGACACGCCGCGCGTATCTGGTTTTGTTGGCGGTGGTAAGACTCCTGGTTCTGTTCGCCCCGTGCCAGAGCATGAGGTCGCACGGATAACCAATCAGATCGAAGAAGGAACGGCGAGCCAAGTACAGCAGCAGCGGTACGACGAAGGCGAGACTGTTCGAGTAACCGATGGACCGTTTGCCAATTTCAATGGCACGGTCGACGAAGTGAATATGGACAAAGGCAAACTACGCGTCCTGGTGAGTATCTTTGGTCGAGCGACTCCGGTCGAGCTTGACTTCTCCCAGGTAGAGCGCGCGTAGGAGCCAATCTCAGGAGCGTTAGAACAATGGCCAAGAAGGTCTCAGGGTTTATCAAGCTGCAGGTGCCAGCAGGGAAAGCAAATCCCTCGCCACCAGTAGGCCCCGCGTTGGGTCAACACGGTGTGAACATCATGCAGTTCTGCAAGGAGTTCAACGCACGGACGTCGGAGCAGATGGGGATGATTATCCCTGTCGTGATCACCGTCTATGCAGATCGTTCCTTTAGCTTCATCACCAAGACGCCTCCGGCGGCGGTGTTGTTGTTGAAGGCCGCTGGACTCAAGAGCGGCTCAGGTGAGCCCAACAAGAAGAAGGTTGGTAGCGTAACTTCGGCACAGGTCCGCGAGATCGCAGAGCTGAAGATGCCGGATCTGAACGCTGCTGATGTAGACGCGGCGATGCGTAGTATTTCAGGTACCGCGCGTTCAATGGGTCTCTTGGTTAAGGGCTAAACCTAATCAATTAACCCCCGGGAGCGCAGATGGAGCGCGGTATACCGGGGCACGTAGGAGGACAAAATGTCAAAGCGTGGAAAGAACCATCGCAGTAGTTCTGACAAGGTTGATCGCAACCGTCAGTACGAGGCAAACGAAGCGATCACTCTTCTAAAGGAGTGTAGCTACACGAAGTTCGACGAGACCGTTGATGTCGCGTTCAACCTTGGTGTTAACCCTCGCCATGCGGACCAGATGGTTCGTGGCGCGGTGGTGTACCCAAGCGGCCTCGGAAAGACAGTTCGGGTCTTGGTCTTTGCTAAGGGCGATAAGGCTGCGGAGGCCAAAGAGGCTGGCGCTGATTTCGTGGGTGACATGGATATGGTCACCAAGATTCAGGAAGGCTGGCTTGATTTCGACAAGGTGATCGCGACCCCAGACATGATGGGTCTCGTCGGTCGCATCGGTCGCGTTCTGGGTCCTCGTGGACTCATGCCGAACCCAAAGGTCGGGACGGTGACTTTCAACGTCACTCAGGCCGTGGGTGAGATGAAGGCCGGTCGCGTGGAGTTCCGCGTAGACAAGGCTGGTGTTGTTCACGCGCCGATCGGCAAGGTCTCTTTCGAGGTCGACGCCCTTCAGGCCAATTTGAACGCGCTCGTAGAGACGTTGGTTCGCCTCAAGCCGGCATCGGCTAAGGGAACCTACATGAAGCAAGGCGTATTGACCTCGACCATGGGCCCCGGCATCCACTTGGATGTCGGCCAGCTCCAGGCCGCGGTTAAGCAGTAATTTTTCGGAGTTTGTGGAAACGGTCGATCGGCCAAAGACAGCGGGTACTCGCGTTTAATGCACCAGATTCTCTGGAGCGCCCGCCGAGGCGGGGTCGGGCTGTTCGTGTGGCAGCACCCCCCGCGATCATTCGTCTGCGCAGAGTCGTAGGTGAATAGGCGGGCGGCCACGGATTGAAGGAGGTCAGTCGAATTGAACCGTACTGAAAAAGCAGCGGTAATCGATAGGCTGAGGACAGAGCTGGCGGATGTTCCAGCGATCGTCGTAGCGGATTTCAAGGGCATCGATGTGGAGAGCGCAGACGCGCTTCGCACAGAGATGCGCAAGAATGACGTCCACTACGAGGTCGTGAAGAACACGCTCGTTAGAGCAGCGTTGGCGGGAACACCCAAGGAGAACCTCGCACCCCTTTTCAAGGGAAACAGTGCGATCGCTTTCCATGCGGAAGACCCGGCGGCACCTGCGAAGGTCCTCAGCGATTTCGTCAAGGATAATGAGAACCTCGTGCTGAAGGGCGCGTGGTTGTCAGGTGAAGTACTGGACGAGGCGGGT
>CALELH010000128.1 GCA_937902595.1 uncultured Myxococcales bacterium | reverse complement strand
GAACCGCCGACACGGGGATTTTCAGTCCCCTGCTCTACCGACTGAGCTACCTGGGCTCGCTCACGTGAGGCAGGATACTGCATCCAAGTTGTGTGCGTGTCAAACAGAAACGTCGCCATAATGGGAAAGGGTATGCAGCGGACGGGGAGGGCAGAGAGTTGGCTTTAGCGATGAAGCTCTAAACTCATCCGCCCAAGCGCTCGATCTCCCTGCTCCAGGACCAGCTCATATCCACCTGGAGACAGCGCTGCGACCGTGGTGCCGACCATGCCTAAGCTACTTACAGCGCGGGTCTCACCCTCCGTCGCCAAGCGTAGGAGAAGTCCACTCGGAGGCTCCGCTGTTGGTGTCACCGTCAAGGCGACCTCTTCAGGGCCGTCTACCTCGAGATCGATAACCAGCGCGACGTCTCCTAATGTCACATGGAACTTAAGCTCCTCATAACGATCTAGCTTCTCAGCAGCGCCACGCATTGACATCGCAGGCGTTAGGGTGGGCTGGAGGGCCTCGGCGAGAGGCGCGAGCGCGTCCTGAACCCACCGAACCGCGATCGACACCATGCTGTCGTGCGTTTCAGTTCGATCAAAGAGCGCCACCGCGGCCGCCGTAAGCGCCGCCGGAACAGTGAACGTCTCAGGTATAGCGCCGCTATCGCGAACAACCACACCAATGCTCGCTAGAGTCGCGACGCAGTCAGGGCACTCTCGCATCTCCTCAAAGAAAACATCTTGGTCGGCGTCGCTCAGTAAGCCATCAAAATAGGCTGCGATCGTCTCGTCATCTGGGCATCGGTGAGCGCTCATCGTACGGCCTCCTTATTCATGTACCCTAACAAGACGCCAGCCCGAGAGTTCCTTACAGGCACAAGCGAAGAAAGTATCCCTACTGAATTACGCATCGATAAGGCCTGCGGCTTCAGCCAAGCCCCTCAGGCGCTTAATTAAACGGGTCTTGCGCGTGTACACCGCCCCCTTTTTTATCTTCAGCGCCGCGCTAATCGCGTCCGCTCCCATCTTTTGGAGGTAGATCATCTCTAGGAGCAGCCTGTCGCTGGGCGCGAGACTGGCCGTCAACTCCGATAGGCGACTCTGCCGTTCTCGAGCGTTTGCCTGGACAAGGTGCTCGAAGGGGCTCTCGCCGGGCTCTATAAGCTGTACAGCGCTCCCGTCTGTACCACCTTCATCAATCGACACGACCTTTCGGCGCCGTCGAAGCGAGTCTATACAACGCCGAATCGTGATCACTCTAATCCAAGACCGGACACTACACCCATTCTGACCGCGAAATGCTCGGAGTCTTCGGCGTTCGTCCTCAAGGAGCGCTAGAAAAAGATCGTTGTGCAGATCGGCTGCCTGCTCCTCGGTGATCGTGGCGCCATGCTTCCGTCCGGTGACCTGAATCAGGTAGTAGACATACTTGCTGAAGCGCAGAACAAACGTCTCCCAGGCACGACGATCACCGTCGATACATAAATTAAGCAGTTCCTGATCGTTTAACTCTTCGGCCATGCGTTCAGCCTACGGCAGATGGTGTCGAACCGCTAGCATATCCAGTGTTCTTAACTGGCGACGCCAGTCGCAGGAGTAGGCTAGGGGTACCTCAAACGAGGTATAGCTCCGGAGGGTGACTTTTGGGCTTCAGGAAGATTGATGGAGCAACGGAGCAACGAGCCGGGGCAAGATTACTGGCCATCGTGCTCACTTTCGTCGACATGAACCAAATCACCGGCTTCATCTTCGTCAGTGACCGTCTTCTCTGGAGTCACAAAACCGGGGCTGACTGGCGCTAGCACTTCC
Organism: uncultured Myxococcales bacterium; assembly: GCA_937902595.1. Lineage (GTDB taxonomy): Bacteria > Myxococcota_A > Bradymonadia > UBA7976 > UBA1532 > UBA1532. The sequence continues at coordinate 2,138 of CALELH010000128.1, read as the reverse complement.
GAATCATTCCGCCCCACGTCGTCCTCTTCTCCATCGGATGCGTCGTAAGCAACCTCAGCGTCGGAGCAGCCGGCATCCGAGACCGACACGTCGGCGTCAACCATCGACAGAGCCACGCCAACATCAAGCTCCTGGACGCCTCCATCGAGATCATTACATGAGCCCATGGGTGTGAGCGTACAGCTGTCGTGATGCTGCTGTTGCTGCCCGGTGTCGGTAGCGGTAGAGATAGCCCCAGCGTTTGCCATATCGTAGGGATAAGAGAGCGAGATAGGCTGCTGCCCGATGTCAGGCTCATTTGTCCAAGCGCACCCGACAAGAAACGAGCACGCCAGGGTGTTGCAAAGAATCCGCATAACTTTTCCTGGGTCGAGCACTTTAACTCGCCACTAGACGGAGCGCATAAGGATCCTTACAAACAAAAGGAACGATCAAAGATGTAGATGCCAAGAGGTCGAATGACCTCTATAGTCTTGTAATGGCTGACACCTGCATAACCCTGACCATTGAGAAGACTGCGCCAGGGACCGCCCGGTTGACGGCCTTGCGGACAGATTCAGGCCAGAGCACTACGGTCGAACGATGGGACCATACCATCGACTACGAGCGGATCTCCGAAGAGACCAGGGGGCTGTTGCGTGAGACCAGGAGATCCATAGAAAAAGGGGAGATCACCGCGAGGCAGCGAGGACACGGAGGCCTCATCTTTGACTTGCTCTTCCCGTCGGAACTCAAACAAACTCTTCGGCGGGGGATGGGTACCCTGGCGATCATCTCTGAAGAGATACAGCAGCCTTGGGGTGCACTCCATGATGGCAGCCAGCATCTCGCGACGTCATGGGGGATAGGGCGACTGCTCCTTGGGGGTCGTCCTCACAAGGCATCAACAGAGCCCACCCGGACTCTCGTCATCGCGGACCCCTCAGCAGATCTACCTGCAGCCCATTTTGAAGGAGAGGCCATCGTTCGGCTCTTTGCGAGCGCGAACGCCGGCGCCTGTGATTTGCGGCTAGGGCGCATGCGCCGAACGGACCTTCTGCGCCAATTTTCTCGCTATGACATTCTTCATTTCGCTGGACACGCCGACTCTATGGAGGCGCCCGAGGCATCGGGCTGGCGGTTTATCGACGGCAACCTCACCTCGGAGGACATCAGTCGGGTGGTTGGCAACCGGGCCCCTAGACTCATCTATGCAAACGCCTGTCGCTCGGCCACAACAGAGCTTCAGAGAGCCTTCACAGACGCAGGCGTCAGTCATCAGGTGGTCACTCATGTGGATGTTCCAGACCTCCCTGGTGCTGAGTTCGCGACGGCGTTCTACCAGAGTCTTCACGGTGGCAGCCCGATCGGCGTCGCGTTTCGCGAGGCGGTCCAAGACGCTGTACGAAGGGATAGCCCGGTATGGCTGGCGTATGAACTCGTCGGCGATCCGCGGTCGGTCTTCTACAGAACTCGGCTCTCTAGGCGCCTCCCTCCTGGGCAAAGGCGGGCAGGCTTCCTAGTGACTCTGAGCAGCGAAGCGGAACAAGAAGAGGCCGGCTTTGCACTCCGCCGAGCACAGCGCAGAGCTGCCCTGAAATCTCTCATCCAAGAACACGGGGGGAGAATGCTGCCCGGTAGAAGCGCGGCCACTAGAGCCGCGTTTGGCGTGCCGGCGAGCTTTGAAAACGACTACGTTCGGGCCATTCAGGCGGGCCTCGCCATCCAAAAAAAGCTCGAAGAGTCTACGACGGTCGTCGGGTTCGGTGAGGTCGCCGTTGATGGAGTGGAGGTTGAAGGCGCCCTAATGCATAAGGCCGAGGCGCTCTGCTGGACGTTGGGGCCCGGGGTGTTCACACTGGAGAACACCCAAAGCGCGCTGCGAGACACCGTTGAGCTTTGTCCCATGGAAGGCCTTGAGGTCTCGAGAGTCATGGGGCTCATCGCCACAGAGTCCATTCATTATGGAGCGCTTGTAGGACGCAAGGAGCCCTTGAGGCGGATGTCGATGGCGTCAGCCTCCTGCCTGCGGGACAGCGAACCACGCTTCGTCTTCGTCGTTGGCCCAGCGGGCATTGGGAAGTCTCACCTAATCCATGTGGCGGGGGCGCAGCTAGGCAACTCCTTCCGCCGGGTCCATGGCCGAGCTCGCGCATACT
>CALELH010000127.1 GCA_937902595.1 uncultured Myxococcales bacterium | reverse complement strand
TGGACGAGCCGGGAGCAACCGGACTCGCCTTTTGGTATTGGGCACACGAATTCTTGCATGATGAACCAGATGTGGCCGAAGTCGAGCAGGCGATGTCCCTCTTGGAGGATTGCCTGAGAGAGGTGAGCCGTCTCGATTGTGGCTATTTTCGCCATTGGGTCGAGATCCTGGCTATCTCAAGCTTCGAGGCTTGGTCGGGAGAGGCAGATCGTTCGAGGTACGAGGTCCATTTGCGGAGAGCCTTGGAGGCGATGGGCACACCTTGGGCTCGAGTGCAGTCGGAGCGATGGATCCAGTATCTGCCAAACGGGGTCAGCGGTGTGTACGGTGAACTCGTGGAGCGCTTCGTTTCTGGTGGACGCGCATCGATTGCGCTGCGCATGTGCCGTGCCCTACTTCAACGCGGTCGAGCTGGTCACATGGCATCGCCTCGGTATGAGGCGGGCAAGACCAGCCAAGCTTTGCGCGACGATTACCTGAGTCGTTGGATTAAGGTGGAGACGGAGAACACTGGGGGCTTCGACTGGCGGGTCGACTTTGAGCGGTCTCCGATGGCGGCAGTCGCAGAGGCGCGACCGCGAGAGTGGTCCGACGGATTCTTAGAATACTTCTGCTTCCGCGATTGGACCGTCATGTTCACCGGGAGTCGCGGTCGTGTTGACGGGCAGAAGATCGACCTGGGCCGGGCTGATGTCTTCTCGTTGTTGAATGACGGCGGGCTGCAGTCCTCGGTGACGCTCTTCAAGGAATTGGTCGAGCCGGCGACGCGCGCTTTACAGGGCGCGGAGAATGTCCGCGTGGAATTACCGGCCGGTCTAGAGGGCCTGTTCACTCATGTGATCGCGGAGCCTAAGCTCTCGACGATGGGGTTGTGGAGGCCCGTTCGGCTGGGTCATGTGGTCACGGGCGAATGGCGTGATTTGGACACAAGTCGTATCGCCATCCTGGGGGACGCGGCCACTTCATCGGATCTGAAACTGAGCACTCTCGCTGGTGAAGGCGGCTATGATCTTGTGACGACTGAGCATGGTGTCGCAGTACAGGGCGCGGCGTTAAGCCGCACCGTTGAGGGCGTCGAGGTTGTTCACTTTGTCGGGGACGTCACCGATGACGGAGACTTAGCCCTCAATGAGTCCGAGGGGCCGATCTCACCGGCGGATCTAGCAGCCAAACTATCTGGCAGAGGCGTCAACTTGGCAACCATTGATGGGCCGGTCCCTTATGGTCAGCACGGCCCGCTCTGTACGGCGTTGCTGTCCTGTGTACGGGGTGGTGTCTTAGTCCGTCATATTGAGGCCGATTTTGACCGTGCGTTTCTGGTCCTGTTTCTCCGCCGCGCGTGCAAGGCGACGGACGCGGCATCCTTAAGCCGTGCATTTGGTCTAGCTCAGCAGGACGCCGTTGAGGCGGGCGTGGATATCGCGGGCCGTAGCGCATACGCCCTGTATCTGCGGACTTCCTGAAACTGCGGACTTCCTGACGCTGCGGCGTCTCTAAAGCAGGACGAAGGACCAACCGATCGCCGCCAAGGCGACTAAGGTCAAGATGAAGACCACAACCTTGGTACCGGAGACAGTATCGGTCGGGACCGGCGTCGCCTTCGGTTCAGCGTGTTCTATCTTTACAGGAGTAGGCTGAGGGGCTGGCTTAGGTGGTGACTCCGGCTCGGGCTCGGGCATCGTG
>CALELH010000126.1 GCA_937902595.1 uncultured Myxococcales bacterium | reverse complement strand
GTTCCCATCCGCAGAGGCCAAGATCGCCGATGGATCTACCACGCAACCTAAACGAGAGAGCCGGTTGCAGATCTCTCTGACCCGGTCGATCCGCTCGCCTCTGCGCGCCTCAAGCACCTCCTGAAGTTCGGGGTCCGCGATGTCGAAGAAGTATCCAAGCAGATGCACTTCACGTCCAAAACTGGCGCTAATCTCTACGCCAGGGATGACGCGAACACCGACTCGGTCTCCTGCGTCCTTCGCTTCTTGAACACCCGCGATGGTGTCATGATCGGTCAAGGCCATCACTTGCAGACCGCGTTCGGCGCCAGCCTCCATCAACTCGGTCGGTGTCAACTGACCGTCTGACATCGTACTGTGCATGTGGAGGTCCACCGGGTAGGGGACTTCGCTGGCTGATCCGTTGGCCATCTCACCTCGCGCTCGCTCGTTGGGGGGGCGATTGTTCCGATCCATCATAGCTTTGTCAATCATCCACCGATACCGTGGGTATGCTCATATGACCTTAGTTTGATCACTCGCTGACAGATTGGGTCGCCATTCCCGACACAAGTGGTTATATTTCGGGCCTCCAGACGAGTGAGACCACACCATGGCGATTCTAGACGTTCTACCCTATCCGAACCCCTTTCTTCGTGTCCGGGCCGAGCCGGTCGAGTCCTTTGACGACGCGCTGCGCACGATCGTAAACGACATGGAAGAGACGATGGCTGACCGAGACGGGATTGGCCTGGCTGCGACTCAAGTGGGCTTAGGCATTCGTCTGCTGCTTTTGTCCCCCTATGCTTTTGAGCGCGAAGAGGGTGAAGGCAAGCCCAACTATGTCGTCATTAACCCCGAGGTTATATGGGAGAGTGAAGAGCGAGAGATGGGGGAGGAGGGCTGCCTCTCGTTCCCGGGAGTATACATTAGCGTTGAGCGACCGCTGCAGGTTCGCGTCCGCGCCTTCAATCAGGACGGAGATCCCTATGAGCTTGAAGGCGAAGGGCTCGGCGCTCGCGCAATTCTACATGAGATAGATCATCTCAATGGAGTCGTGATGATCGACCACGTCTCGCATCTACAACGCTCAAGAGCCCTCAAGAAACATCAGAAAAACCAGAAGGCGCTCGCTCGATAGCGCTCATCCCCTCAGCACCGTAGCGTCGACGTACTCACCTTGAAGATGCGTAAAAAAGAGCAGGTTTTTTGCGTGTGGGTATATGTATGCTAATGTGGTCATCCTAAATGGGGAGGTACGAATGAATACCGATCGTCGCAACCATGAGCGAGTACCATACGCAGGCCGCGCGTATTTGACCTACGGAGGCCGTTGCCGGTCCGACGAGGTGGTCGAGTTGTCTGAAGGGGGCCTTAAGCTCAAGAGCTCGGCCCGCATCAAGCCTGGGAAAGCAGTGAAGGTGTTTCTTCCTTTGCCCGCCCGACTTGGCTGGCGTCTGTGCATGCTGAAGGGGGAGGTCGTTCGCCGGGACCGTGTGGGCCATGGAGATGACCGCTTAGCGATCGCGCTTCAGGATAATCAGGACGACAACCGCGGGGCTCTAAACGAGTACTTGAACGCTCACGGTCACACTGCGTAGCTTCGTATCGCTGTGCAAGGACGACCGAGGGACGAAACCGTCCCCAAGGATCTCCACTTAAGATGCGGCGTTGCTCCACATCAGACACCTTATGAGTGAGACACCAGCCATTAGAGCAGGATGCTTGGTCCTGAGCGCTCTGTGGTTTGGGGTGTTTGGGCTGCTCCTCATTCTCGACCGAACCGCCGGCTCTTCGCCAGGCCTCGGCCTCTACTCTTATATTCTCTCATTTGTCATGCTCGCCGGCACGGTGATGGTCTCAGCTTGGGCGCTCTCGGAGAGGTGGGCTGACCGGGCCGGTGTACTGGCTGCTCTCGTTGGGGTTCTCATCCTCGTTGCGGCGTTGGTGTCTCCTCTCGAGGTCGCCATGTATGGGCTCATCGCCGGATACGCGTTGCTGCTTGTATGCGGGTGCGTCGGTGCTCTGATCGGCCGCAGAATTGAGGACGCCGCCTATCTCTGGCCTCTCACGATCGTCATGGTCAGCTTTGACCTCTGGAGCGTGTTCGCTGCGGCGGGAGTCACTCAGGAGCTTGTCATCGAACCGACCGCAGAGGTCGGGCGAGCCCTTTTGGTCTTGTCCTTCCCAGTCCCAGGTCTAGGTGTACAGCCCGTGCTCGGTATCGGAGATGTGATCGTCGTATCGCTCTTTTATTCAGCGGTACATTGGCTCGGTCTCTCTCTGCGGAGACTCACGTTCGGACTCTCCATTGGCTTTGGGCTCTGCCTCATGGCGCTGTTTCTGTTTCAGGTGCCCTTGCCTGCGCTCGCGTTCATCGCTCCAAGCGCGGTGATCGCTCTTGGGGACGAAGCGAAACCCCGCATGAAGGAGCTGATGATCGCGGCGGTCTTCTGCGCCATCGGTCTGTCGCTATTGCATCTCATTCGGTCCTAAAGTCGGCTGTCGGTAAGCGCTTTTCGCTGCGCAGGGCTTGTTCACGCTTTCCCCAACGCCAGCCGGGTGATAAAAGCGCGAACATCCTATGAAGTTGAAGCGCCTCGATATCCACGGCTTTAAGTCGTTCTATCATCGCACCACGGTGGTGTTCGATGACGGGATCACCGGTGTGGTCGGTCCCAACGGGTGTGGAAAATCCAACATCGTCGACGCCATCAAATGGGTCATGGGGGAGCAGGGCGCGAAGGCGCTTCGCGGCACCTCTATGGAAGACGTCATCTTTAATGGGAGCGACAAGCGCAAGTCCATGGGGCTATGCGAAGTGCGACTCACCTTCGAGAATGACGGCACCGCCACTGTGCCCGCCCCGTGGCACGAGGTGGGGGAGATCGCCATTGAACGTCGTCTAGAGCGGAGTAAAGGCTCTGATTACCTGGTTAATCAGAAACGCTGTCGTCTCGCCGATGTACAGGACCTCATCGCAGGTACGGGTGTTGGAGGTCGGCGGGCCTATGCGATTATTGAGCAAGGGCAGATCAGTCGGATCGTGAGCGCGCGGGCCGACGAGCGACGACTGCTCATTGAAGAGGCCGCAGGGATCACTCGATATCGAAATCGTCGCCGTCTCGCTGAGCGCAAGATGCTCGAGACCCAGCAAAACTTAGAGCGTGTCGATGACATCATCGGCGAGATTGAGCGTCAAATGCGGAGCCTACGCCGTCAGGCGAAGAAGGCGGAGCGCTATCGAGAGTATCGAGATGAAGCCAAGGGCATCGCCCTACGCGTCGCGGTCTTTGAGGCTCTAGACCTGGGCGCAGACCTCAAAGATCAAGAGGCGCTGGTTCATTCGCTCAACCAAGCAGAAACCGATGGCATCGTCGCCGTAGAGGCCGCAGAAGCCAATCGAACTGCGACGCAGTTGAAAGAGCGTGAGGCCGGCCAGGAAGTTCAGACTATCGCCGCTAAGCTTAGGGTCGTCGAAGAGCGGGCGCTGGTCGCTGGGGAGCGTCTCGCGAGTCACGCACGAGAGAAGGACATGCTGAATGCTCAGCTTAATCGAGCCAAGCATGATCTGGAGACTGGTGAGGGGCGCCGGAGCGAGCTGGAAGCCGAGCGTGAAGAGACAGCGGCGAAGCTCGCAGCGATCGAGGTCGAGGCACAGCGAGAGGCTGACGAGCTCGCAAAGCGTGAAGAGGAGAAGGCTACGGCGGTCCATGGTCTCCTGAATGCGCGCGCAGACGCAGAGAGCCTCATCCGGCAAGAAGCTGAAGAGGTGCAGGCGCTCGGCCGAGCGCGGGCCGATTTGGACCATTCAGTGCGGCGCCAGCGAGAGCTTGCGGAGCGGAAGGGTCGGTTGATCGAGCAGAACACTGGACTCGTTGAGCGCTTGGTGCAGCACGCCGAGAAGGTCTCGGATGCCAGGAGGCGGGCTGAGGACGCAAACGCGACCGCGGAGAGCGCTCGGAGTGCACAAACCACCGCTGTGGACACCTTGAACGGACACCGTGAAGCGCTCGAGTCTGCTGTTGATGAGGAGCGGCGTTTACGCGACCAGATCGTGCAGGCGCGCTCTCGGCGTGACAGCTTGGCGGAGGTTGAGCGTCGGCGTGAAGAGCTCGGTGATGGTGCTCGCTCACTGCTAGAGTCCGAGCTGCCCGGTGTTATGGGGACGGTGTCCGATCTGCTTGAGGTGCCCGCCGATCTTGAGGGGGCGGTGCTCGCGGCGTTGGGCACCCATATAGATGGTGTTGTGGTACGCGACAGTGCGGCTCTGATGACGGCTGTCGAGCATCTACGATCGGGAGCAGGTCGAGGGATGTTAGCCCTGGGTAACGTCGACGCGAGGGCGCGCGTGAGCACGCCGCCATCCATGGACGGCGTCGAGGGCTTCTTAGGCGATCTAATCGGCGACGGGCCCAACGCAGACCTCGTAGGCCATCTCATCAATGATGCGGTCTTGACGACGGACCTTTTGGCGGCTGAGGCCTTGGCGAAGACCGGTTGGACTGGCGTGATCGTGACTCGGACCGGAGAACGACTCGACGGTGGAGCGCTCTTTACCATCGGCAGTGGCTCTGACGAGTCTGGCCCGCTTGGGCGACGTCGTGAGATCAAGTCTTTGGATGAGCAGCTCGCGACTTGGACAGAGGAGCACACGGCCCTCGAGGGTCGACTAGACGCTACCCGAGAGGCTCAGGTCACAGCCCGAAGCGCG
>CALELH010000125.1 GCA_937902595.1 uncultured Myxococcales bacterium | reverse complement strand
CTATCACGACCTCCGTGAGGAGCACGCGACGGCGTTTGGAGTCGGCGTCACCGGAGTGAGTCTCGGCGCAGCTATGCTTACAGGGGGCCTGGTGCTCTTGGCTGTTGAGGCGCCCTCATCGACGGAGGTAGGTCTGACTCCGGGTGGTGTTGTCTGGGGAGGACGCTTCTGATGCTTCGATTCGTCCAGCGTCTCCTCATCTTGGCCTCCGTAAGCATCATGACTGCCTGCACGGCCTTTCCCGATACGCCACAGTGCTCAGAGTCGAGTGAATGCGGCGAGGGGGCTGTATGCCGAGCGGCCATTTGTGTGGCATTAGAGTCAGAGCCTGACGGGATGGTTGCCGATAGCGAGGCGTCGGAGCTCGACCTCGGTCTGGATGCAGCGCCAGATGGAGCCGCCAGACCAGATGTGATGATCGCCCAAGACTTAGGGTCGGATCCAGATATGAGGATGGCCCGTGCCTGCACGCCTGAAGAGCTGGCTGCTGCAGGTCACGAGTTCATCGGAACAATCGAGTCTCCGTCTCTATCGTGTCGCCACCTGCACACCGATCACCCATGCCTTCCGAGCGGATCTTATTGGATGTCGTACGGATCGGGAGAGGTACGATCGACCATCTGTGATATGGAGACTTTGGGAGGTGGCTGGGAAGCTGTACCAATGAAGTTTCAATCCGCCGAGGGGACCTGCTCGACAAGCCCGCCGATGCGCAACCTAGGCCGCTGCGTCGGGGAGACCCGCGAGATTAGACAGAACCCCGTGAGGGTTGAGGTGGGTCTTCAGACCGGGAACGCCATGGGGAGCTCGCTTCACGGTCCGTTTGGTGAATTTGTAGGGCTCGAGATGGACTGTCATTCCGTTAATCAAGGCCGCTTCGTGTGTCCAAACCCTACGGATGTTTACATGAGCTTCACCGGCACTCGACCTGACCAAAGGCGGGTGCAACAACCTGAGACGCTGACTCTCAGGGCATTTGGATTTATCCCCGCGGAGGATTCTCTCTCGACGGTGTTTACCCTCGATAGACCTCTCTGGACTCTTTCAAACTTAGCCATGGGTCTTTCATACGCCTGTCCACTCCCCAGCGACGGTAGCATCTCGACGCTCGCTGAGCTCGAGGTGCACTGCAGGTTTCGCGCGTACGGAGGGCCTGGTGGGGGCCATCTCCTCACTCGACCACAGTGCACGGACAGTTCTCATTGTGAAGATGGGTTTCAGTGCGAAGCGCAGCTATGTATACGACCACCTGTAGTTTCAGATGGCGGCGTTGATGGTGGCGCTCCCGCTGATGCGGGTACCACAGTCGACGTCGGCGCGCAGGACGTTGGCGGCTCTCCCTAAACGTCCGGTCAGCGTCCTCTAAGGCGCTATCGCGGGTTCCTCTTTTTTACTCCTGGACCAGGCAAGAAGAGATTCGTCTCAGCTCGATAGGCCCTGTAATCTGGATCATCACCCCACTTCGCGTCGCCACGTTCCTGCAGCAGTGGAACTCCGCTTCCATAGCGCAGCAAGAGGTAGACAAACACGGGAGACAGGGCGGCCAGCCATTGCCAGCCGCTATAGGTTGAGACCCCGCTTACGAAGATCCCGGTCCAGAGCATGACCTCGCCAAAGTAGTTCGGATGTTGGGAGTATCTCCAAAGGCCTGAGTCTATCCAGCGTCCTTCGTTGGCGGGATCTGCCTTGAAACGACTCTTCTGGGCGTCGGCGACGCACTCAATGCCGAAGCCCATCATCCATATAATGAGACCGAGGACCATCGGCGTGTCGATGCCTGAACTCTCCGACTTAGACGTGAGCACGACCGTGACGGAGAGGGAGGTCAAGAACACCCAGAGGCCTTGGACCGTCCATGCCATACCAAATCGTAGAGGGCTCACCTTGATGTCATCGAAGCGTCCATCCTTACCGACCTTGTGAACACGCCTTCCCAGGTAGACCCCCAGTCTCAGCGCCCAGACACAGACGATCATTGTCAGGGCGAGCCGGCGGACGCAGAGATCGCCATCCGCGCTTCCATATACGTACGCGAAGACCACGACGATGACATAAGTCGCGGCACCGACAAGATCATAGAAGTGCTCTGTCTTAAGAATTATGGCGGGGATATAGGCCACCCATTGGATCCCCATCGCGATGACGGCGCACCAATATAAAGTCGGGAATCCCATAACGTGGGTGCTGGTGTCACCGGTCAGATAGGCAAGCACAGCTGTCGCCAAGACAGAGCCAATCATCGTGATCGTTGATTCCATCGCCATCTCCTTCATGTCAGTCGCGCCAGTATTCATTACGACGACCTGAACGCAGATACAATCTGAGTCACTAAGGTTACGGAGCCTATGCCGTCGTGCGGTCTCAGCACGGCTATCTAAGTGAGTCGTGAGGAGGGGGGGGGGGCTATAACAGGGAGAAAGTCGAGCGAGGACCCCGCCATGTACAGGGGGGGAAGGAGGGGGCTGGCGAGGCCCTCGCTTGAATCTG
>CALELH010000124.1 GCA_937902595.1 uncultured Myxococcales bacterium | reverse complement strand
GCTACACTTCGCGAAGATACCAGCCTTCATCGCATTAGGATTTGATTACTTAGGACGTCTCGACCTTCTCATCTGGCTTGTGCTTGCGGTGATTGGCGGAACCTGGTTGGGGAAGAGGTTACTGGGTCGGATGAGCGAGCAGGTCTTCCTCGTTTTGTTTCAGGTGGTCCTCGCTGGGATCGCGTGTCTGCTCATCTATCAGGGAATTTTCAAATAAATCTGTGAGATGTCTTAGCGCCCTCGCGTCAGGTGGTGGCAGAGGCACTATTTATCGACAAAATTCTCGTCCTCCTGAGGACATCCCACCGAACATTCTGAGCTCGCTCGCAGGCGCTGTCACGGCGTGTAACAGTGTTACACTTACTGTAACACCGTGACGTAACAAACCAGGCCCCCAGTCTTGTAAGTGCCTGAAATTATTGGCGCGAAAAGTTGGCACACCCCGTGCAATCTCTAAGAGGCGTAACACACATTAGCTTTTTGGAGACTCACCATGAACCCAGCACACAGCACACTACGGACTTTCGAAAACCTCCGCGCTATTCGCCCTGTCGCTCAGCCACGGCCTAAGAACTACAGCGAGATGGAGGACAACGATCTTCTTGAGGCATGCTTGAAGGGGAACGCTCGAGCGATGGCCGCCTTCGTACAGCGCTTCGAGCGTTACATTCGGCACATGGTTGGTCGCACAGTGCATCGCTACACATCCGGTGTGGACTCAACCGTGATGGATGATCTCTGCCAAGAGGTGTTCATCGCTCTCTTTGAGAATGACCGTCGTCGACTGAAGGCCTTCGAGGGCCGTAACGGCTGTCCTCTTCGCGCTTGGATTCGAGTCATCACCGTTCGGACGGTCATCAGCCGGATGCGCCGATGGAAGAAGCACTCCCAGCTTCCCAATGAGGATTCCGATCGCGGTTCGGTCCGTATGGTAGACGAAGGGCCTGACGCTCTTGACCTCCTCTCGGCTCAGGATGAGCAGAAGCGTAAGACGCAGCTGCTCCGTTTGGCTGAGACCCTCTCCCCAGAGGATAAAGAGCTTATCGAGATGATCTACGTCCATGAGATGTCAGTACCAGCCATCACTGAGCAGCTTCACATCCGCCGCGGCGCTCTCTACATGCGGAAGAACCGAGCGTTGACTCGACTCCGTGCCCGCGCTCGCGCTGCTGGTCTCATCACGGAGACGAGCTTCAAGGCTATCGCGATCTAAGAGGCGCCATCAGTGACCTCGCCGGACTCCGTGGAGTCTTCCCTGTGTTACGCGTTGACCAGACAGCCCTCATTGAATGGGAGTTGAGCGGTCGCGTGGAAGACCTCATCGTGGGACGGCACAACTCTACAGCGACTCTAATCTACAGAGCGAGCCACCCTTGGCGACGCTGACAAACCATGAAATTCAGAGGCGGCATCTCGCGCAGAAGGCGCCTATTCACGTTCAGCGCTCAATCCTCGACAGAGTCTAGTAACGACGTCGCCGGACACTCCTAATGAAAGCGACCGGCTCTTGGAGGGTTATCTCTCCTGTGGAGCGCGGGTCTGTAATGAGGTACTGCCCATCTCCTGCAGCTAAGCCTGCAGCTTCGAGGGTAGAAACGGCAATATGGTCACCGGAACCTGCCAACACCGGCAGAACGGTGATGGCCTTGTCTGTCGTAGAGTGCGCATGTAGACGAGAGGATGGATGTGACTCGAGAGGCCGCTCTATACGGTCTCTCGTCGTTCACGCCTCAGGGGGCGCGCTAGAAGCGGGCGTTAACGGCGATCCCTAACTGCTGAAAGCTCGTCGAGAACTCACCGGCGTTGGCCACCACTCCCGGACTGCCATCGCAGTTCTCAGGGCACGGCTTGAGGGGGCGCTGCTGATAGACCCTCCCCTCTGAATCACTGACCTTAATGTCCTGCTGGACCGTGTAGTGATAGACCAAGCTGAGGTCGACCTGCACGCCATCCTTGTCTCCTAATGTATAGGTGACGCCTCCACCACCGCCGCCACGGTTCGCCGATGGGAAGTCCAGGTGAGCGTTGGCCTTAGGCGCCGCGGCGCTCTCCCAGAAACCACCCGCTGAGATGCTCAGACGCTCATCTAGATTCCAGGTGCCACCCAAGCGAACGCTTATGGTGTCATTCCAGTCCTTCGCGACTAAGACGTCCTCCAACTCTGTGGTCTGGCCGAGGAGTTCTACGGTTCCATCCAGGGAGACATCATAGGCATCTAGGACGGACCAGGTCTCGTAGAGGATGTCGAGTTCTAGGTCGAAGATCTCGCGCTCACCGTCGAGGTGAATATACCTCATCCCGAGGCGCGCGGTCGCTGGCAGTTCAAGCCTCATACCTGCGCCAGAGTTTTCAACTTCGAGCCCATCGGGGAGGCTGCCGGGGACTGTGCCTTCAATGGTCTCTATGATCGAGTCGCCAGTCGCGTTGAGCTCAATGGGGAGTGGCCGACCCGACACGGCGATCTCAAAGGCGGGGATTGGCCGATACCAGGCGCCAAGGACGCCGCTCAGGGCGAAGTTGTCCTTGATATCGATAGTCGCCAAGACGTCGAAGCTGCTGGCGTACGGGTTGAGTCCACCGGGGAGCACCGAACCATCAACAGCTAAGGTAAACTGAAGCAAGGGCAGCTGCACCCATTGAAGGGTGCCTCCGATGCCCCAGTTGTCACCCTTATAGGCCACGGAGGTGCCGTAATAGACCAGCAGCACGTCGAGCTCTGTGAGCAGGTAACGTGAGCCTCCATCATCAGGGAAGGTGACATGGCCACTTGAGTTTGGCCCGTAGATCGAGAGGCCGAAGGCCATATTCTCTAGCCCAAAGTCCGATGACGCGAAGAAAGACGCGGCGAGAGGGAAGAACGGCGTCTGGTTCTCCACGCTGTCGAAGCGACTCTGGTGAGCTGGGAACTCCTCAGTTCCGATGCCTGGCTCAAGAGCGCTCTCCCCTCGAGTGAATTGGGTGTGATTCCAGAGCGCGTTGTAGGTGAGCATGAGCTGCGTCCCTCGCAGCTTAGCCAGTCCCGCAGGGTTATGAGCCGCGGCGCTGGGGTCGTCTGCCCGTGCAGAGAAGGCGCCGCTTCTGGCCAGGCTACGGGCGCCTTGTTCGGGGATCTCAAATCCGTTGGCCCAGGTCGCGTTTGGCGCCGCGAGGAGCAGCGTGAGGATCAGAATAGGAAGGTTAGACTTGGATCGATTCATTCACTTACCTCTTTGTTCGGACGCGACGATTAACTCTCATATAGGACGCGACAATCTATATATCTGACCGAATCAGTCAAGCTGCTTGCAGAGTCAGACTTTCCCGAGCGCCGCCTTTTCTCCGGATCAGTCGGGTAGAGACCAGTCGATTATTGGCTGGCCCAACCGCTCAAGATGACTGTTTATCTTTGAGAAATGCCCACATCCGAAGAAACCGCGATGCGCTGAGAGCGGCGATGGATGAGGTGATCTTAAGATCAGGTGTCGCCGGCCATCGATCATCTGGGCTTTACGACCTGCGGCGGCGCCCCAAAGGACAAATACGAGACCGCTATGTCTGCGATTCAGCTCATTGATCACTCTATCAGTGAGCTGCTCCCATCCTTGACCTCGGTGAGAGTTTGCCTGATGAGCGCGAACGCTGAGAACTGTGTTGAGCAGCAGCACACCTTGCTCAGCCCAATGGGTCAGCTCGCCATGGTTCGGGAGTGGAATCCCGAGGTCCTGGTTGAGCTCCTTAAAGATATTCTTCAGGGATGGAGGTGGCTGCACACCTCGTCGGACCGAGAAGCACAGTCCATGAGCCTGATTCGGTCCGTGGTAGGGATCCTGACCCAGAATCACGACGCGGACGGAGTTGAAGGGCGTGAGCCAGAAGGCGTTAAACATGTCCTTACCGGGAGGGTAGACCAAGGACTGGGCCTTCTCCCGGGAGAGGAACTGTCTCAGATGAGCGATATGTGGTTTCGAGAACTCGTCTTCGATGACCTCAAGCCACGAGTCGGGTAGCTGTGGTCTCGGAGCGCTTTGTTGAGGATCATTCATTGTCCATCCGTATCGCCGACCCCGTCGGTGAGGTCAACCAGGTCATCACGGAAGAGGACAGGCACTCGCGCTGAATCCTAATCCTACGCGTTCGCTGTGTCCCGGTCGCGAGGGCGGCTGGCGGTTTCCCGTGAGCCCGTAGCCAAAGTCCATTGAAGTCCAGTTAGCGTCACGGTGAGGAAGCTCGCTACGAGCACGAACTTCATGGCCGATGGCCCGAAGAACGTCAGGACCATGATCAAGAGGGAATAGAAGTCACGTCGGCCGATGAACTCCACTCGAGCGATGAACCGAGTGAAGGCTGAAGGGTTCTCCTCCTCTAGGCCGAAGTCGAGGGCGAGGTGAGTGCCCTGACCAGCCGACAGCAGCTTGCGGTAGAGCGCAACACACAGCAACCATCCCAAGACGAAGGTCGCGATGCTGATCTGAAACCACACCGCCGAGCCCGTGATTTGAAACAGGGCGTATCCAAGTGAGACTTGGTAGGCCAGATTGATTACATCGTCGGCGACGGTGTCAAACCACTCGCCGGTGTCGCTGTGCTTAAACTTGAGCCGAGCGATCTCGCCATCACACCCATCGATCATCGATGAGAGCTGATAGAGCAGGCCGCCAACGGCCAAGAGCCACAGTGAGCTCATGGTCGTCATCGCCGTGACAACAGCGGCCGCCAAACCGAGGACCAGACCGACCAACGTCATGTGGTTCGGGATGATGTTCGTGTTCATGACCAAGCGAGTCACAGCTTTACTAAAACGTCGGTTAATATGTCGGCTCACCGGACCGTCGATGCTCTTCGTCAGAGACGCAAAGAGCATGTCCGTAGCGTGGTCCTTAGTCTCCGGCGTATCGACGTCTTGCCACCACGCGGCGCCCACATCCGCCACGTGGGCGCGATCTTCTGAGGCGAGCTTTTGAACACCATTGCTCAAAGAGGTGTCTCCGTGAGCGTCGAGATGCTCTTGAAGAGCGTCGAAGAGCGCCGGAGCGCAGCGAAATACACCGGTGTCGACAGCGTCGAAGTCCTCCAAGTGCTTGCCGATGGCCGCGATGGTGTCGTTGGGACCACACTTAACCTTGGTGGCGTCATCCATATCGAAGACGCTGTCTAGCTTGCGGTCGACCGCGAGGACTAAACCACCTCGGGCTGGTCGCTGCTGCAGAGTACGGTAGATCGCAGGATCTACTACGTGATCGGCCATCATCAGAAAGAACTCGTCGTCGATATATGGCGCAGCCTTAAGCACGCTGACGCCATTGCCGAGCTCATAATCTGGGTTACTCGCCCAGATGATCTCCAGCCCATCGAGATCTGTGTCTCCGCTCAGCTCGGCCTTGACCTGGTCGCCATCGCATCCGATGACGATCACGAATCGGCTGATACCCTCACGCTTGGCCGTCAACACCGCTCGCTTCAAGAGCGAGAGCCCACCGACTCGGACGAGAGGCTTAGGCAGGATTTGATCCGTGCCACGGATTCGAGTCCCTTTACCTGCTGCTAGGATTACCGCTTGCTGTACTTGGCCGCCCATTGTCTTGAGCCTTTCAAACCGCGCCGTTTCTCAGGTTGGAGTAGGGGTGCTCCACATCGCGCGTCGCGCGTGGAGTACCGCTCATCCAATCACCGCGGATCTTTGTCCGCCATCCCTTGAAACTCCGCATGAAACAAGTTCTGACGACGGGTTACAGCAAGCGCCGTGCCGAATCAAACGCGACGTGTAATTATTGGTCAGAAAACGGCTTTACGGGCTGGGAGGTAGATCTAGGTAGTTAGCCTGCTTCGGGAGGCACTGTGTCGTGCTCTTCCGTCGATGATCCAGGAGAAGGGACCGCGAGACAGAGCGCGTGGCGGATGTCCCTATATTCTACTGAGATGGCGAAGTGGAGGAGATCGATGATGCGATCATTGGCTGACTCATCGCTTACGGGGTAGGGGTCTTGGCGCACCATTCGAATCGCAGTGCTGAGATCATCACAGATAGTAAAGGCGATGCGATTCGCTGCCCGCTCAACGCTTCGCAGCCAGTCCGAGACACCATAATCCTTAAGGCTGAGCAAGGGAGCGATGAGCTCTAGACAGACCTCGCGATCTTGCTCACCTGATTCATTGAGCAGCGAGAGCAGGTCGGACATGCAGCCCGGCTGTGCTCGATCGGGCATCAGCCATTGATGCACCGTCGCGAGTAGGGCCTTGATGCGCTGCGCACGTCGGCTGTGGTCTTGGTCGACGGTCGCCATATAGTGACGGTGGTCAAAGAGAAACAGAGCGCGGACTGAAGAGTAGAGTTGCTCCCCTCGAGAGTGAGTCCCGATGTCTGGATGCACCAAAATGACGGGATCGGCTAGATGACCTATTCCCACTCGCAAGAATCGGTCGGAGGAGCGGACCTCGGGCTCTGGAAGCTGCAGGATTGAGCTCGTGAGCTTCAGTAGACGCTGCGCATGTTCACTGGGAAGGCTCTTATCGATTCCCAGCGCCCGCTCCGATAGAGCGACCGACGTCAGCATGGGCCGGGTCAGCCATTTGAGCAGCTCTCCAACCTGAGGATAGCTAAATCCGGCGCTGACCAACCCCCAGGTGTCCGCCTTCATGGGCCTGACTTGTTTTGACTGGTGACGGGAGCGGACAGAGCGCTCTAGCTGAGCCTCTTCTGGGGTCGCGTGGCCGAGCGCCGACAAGACCTGGCAGACACAATAGGCGTCATCCAGTCGATTGGCTCCACAATAGAGGGTCACGAGCGCGTGGTAAGAATCGAGGTCGGTCGGATCACTCTTGATCAGCGCCGTATATTTCTCAGCGGCTTCATCTACGCGGCCAATAGACGCCTCTATGGCGGCTGTGGTCTGGTAGAGTTCTCGGTCTGTATCGCCGTAGCGAATGGCGATGTCGAATGCCTTAACGGCCTCCTCAAGGTCCCCTAACTGACCACGATTAATCTCGCCTAAGTTTCTCGCGATCTTCGACACCAATTTGGGGTCTAGATCGTTGTCCAGCGCGCGGACCAACATCTTGCGGTAGTACCGATCCTGTCGTTCAAAGTTGCGCTCGTCGTTTAAGATCTCGTCGATGGCTTGGAACGCTCTTAGAAAGGTCGGATCAAACTCAAGAGCCAGGTCAAAGGAGCGAACCGCCGTTTGGTTGTCGGCCAACTTGTCTCTTTGAATGACGCCGATGGCATGGAAATACTGGGCGCGGCGTTTGAGGTCCATCTCCAAGGATGTCAGCTTCTTGAGCACCTTAACGCTGGCTTCCCATTGCTCCGTCGACCGGAACAAGTCCATCAGCTGGACGAGAGTCGGTTTATCGTCTGGCTTGAGTTCAAGCGCTGAGAACCAGACCTCAATGGCGTCATGGGGCTGCTTCATGACGTTCGTGAGTAGCGCCCCTCGCTCTTTGAGGAGTAGAAACTTAGGCTCGGCATCACTGGTTCGCTCGATATCGACGGCGAGCTGACTGGCGAGGGACTCCCAGTCTTCCAGCGCGCGGCAGACACTCCGATATTCCTCACTAATCTCGGAGTCCCACTCACCTAGGTCTAGGGCACGCAGATAGGCCCTCTGTGCCGCAGATAGGTCATCCAATTGATGCTGGTATAGAGTCCCCAATAGGTGTGCGGAGCGCTGAGCGACCCGCCCACGTGGTATATGCGCAGCTAACGCGTTCTCGAGAATCCTACAGGCCCGAGCGTACTCCGTAGTCTCTTGAGTGAGGGCCAAGAGCTTCTCGAAGATGTCTTCTGTGGGTGACTCTCCGAACTGAATGCCGTACCAATCTAGCGCGGCCTTAGGGCGACCCATTTGGTTCTCGAGAAGATCTCCAACGCGGTGATACAGCGCGTCTCGTTCTGACTTCGACTTTGTTAACTCCAGGCGTGACTCAAGAAGCGCGACGAGCTCATCCCATGCCTCAGAGCCTTCGTAATAAGTCTCCAAAGTTTCAGCGTTCTTTGAATCATTGGGATCGACCTTAGCGACCTCAGTCCGATGGAGCATCTCTTCAGAGCGCCTGCCGGCGCGGCCATACCATTCGGCGAGGCGACGGTGTAAATGCCCTGGGTTTTCGGTCTTTTTGATCAGCATTTCATACGCGTCGAAGACCGCTTGCCAATCACCGACGGCCGTCGCCACGCGGTCTACAAGATCGCCCAACTGCTCCTCGGCCCCCGTCTCTGCGACACCTTCGAGGAGAACGACCAGGGCGTCGCCAGATTGACTGAGCTTCTCATGAAGGGTCTCAGCGAGCCTCAGATAGAGCGACGGTCTAGACCCGCCCGGCTGCTCCAGCCGATCCAGCATGAGCTGAACAAGCTCCTCCCAGCGAGCGCCCTCAGAGAGGACTCTAATCAGCGCTTCCGCCGCCGCTTCGTCCTTTGGATTTGCGGCTAACAGGTCTTTGAGGACGCCTTCATCCATCGAGAGACTTCTTTCCCGGCTCAGTGGTCATGGGCTGCCATTGGGGGTGGAGATGCAGGGCCTTTACTCGTCGTCCGAGGCTGCGGCTTCTTCCGCCGCGTCTTTGATGCCCTCCGCCGCGGCCGCCGCGGCCGCCTTGCCAGCTTCTCCTGCGGACTGGGCTGCTTTATCTGCAGCCTTAGAGGCTTTATCTGCAGCCTTCTTCGCTTTGGCTTTGGCCGTGTCTGCTGCTGTACTCGCGGCGGCTTGAGCTTTGACGGCGGCGCCTTCGACTGTCTCCTGAGCGCTGTTGAGGGCGCCCTTCATCGGAGCGGTTGCGTCTACCGCGGCGCTCTTCGCGCTGGCTGCGCGCTTCTCGGCGCTCTTCGCTGCTGCGTTTACTTTGCCCTGCGCATCTTCGAGGGAGTCGGTCGCTGCCTGGGTTGCCTTGGAGGCGGCGCTATTCATCGAGTCGATAGCGCCATCGGCTTTCTTGAGCAGAGCTGACTTCTTCGCCTGAGCCTCCGCTTGAATTGCCTGAGCCTTCCCTTGAGCTGCCTTCGCTGCTTCAAGCGCCGGCGCTGCAGCATCTTGAGCGGCCTCGGCGACACCGGCTGTAGCCCCTGCGACCGCGGCTCCACCAGCGGCTTTAACTTCACGGGCGACTTGCTGTTCGACGGTCTCGAGAGCGTTAAACATCTTGATCCCGTTACGGGACAGAATGTTCTGAAAGTCTACGGCGACCCGCGCGAATTGCTCAGGCATCTTGGTGAGCTCTTTTTGCGCTTTCTTCAGCTTCTCACGGAGCTTTCGCTCACTCTTCTTCGCGATGCGCTCATTCTTGAGAGCGCGCTGCTTTACCTTTCTATTGACCCCAAAAGTACGCCGTACAGCTTTTGCGCGAGCCTTGATCTTCAGCACGATCTTCGTCGCGCGAGCCAGATCTTCGACGAGCGCCTTTCCAAGGGTCTTGGTGTCACCGAGCCCGGTGGCGATGGACCGCCTGAACGCGCTGAGGTCCTTGGCGAAGGCCTTAAGCTTCTGTGATCTCGGGCTCGCCGTCTCCTTCGTGACGGTCGGCTCCTTACCTCTGAGCACCTCGTTGAGGAACTGAGTATACTCCTCTGAGCTCAACTTCATTAAGCGCGGCGCCGCCTTGAGAGTCTTGAGCATAGCTTTGGCGCTCTTGACGGGCGCCTTGAGCGCCTTGACTCGTTGGTCGACGCTCTTGCGCAGGGCGCGTAGCTCCTTGAGATCGGACTTAGATCCCTTGTTAACAGAGCTCTGACCCATGCCTGCGCCACAGCCGGGCAACAGCAGGGCGATGAACAGCAGGGCGATGACATAAATGATCCGCATTTTGGCTCCTTAGACTTGGGCTGAGTTCCCCAAGCGCTTACCTCGAAGCCGAACGTAGGAGAAAACATACGGAGCGTCAATGATCGCTAGAGGGGGCCGCTGAGTTCAAATCTCGAGGCGCGCTCTCATTGAGAAAAACGGACTCAAGGCTCTAAGGTGTGTCCATGGCTGCCGGATCGACGACGACGCCGGTCAGGGTCGCGTCGACCTCCAAAGGCACCCCTGAGTCGGTCTCCGGTTCGCTCACCTCCGAGTCGCTCCCTGAATTCGGGACATCAGAGGGACCGGCGTCCTGATAAAAAGACGCCTCGATGATGGTCGCGAGCCACTCGTCGCTTAGATCGTCGGATTCACTACAGACCACGTCGTTCATGGTCTCATATCGATGGGGAATGGCCTCGTCGCATGGGTCAGGTGCCTCCGAGCGTTCATAGACGCAGTGACCTGTGTTTTGAGCGAAAACTCGCACACCGCCATCGCAATCCAGGCGGGAAGACTCCAATGGCGTTGACCGGGTACACCCAGTCGCCACTAGAGCGAGAAATATCATCGATGCGTAACGCAGGGAACACCTCCGGGGTCAAGCCCTAGGGCCATCATCGCGGCTTTCGCTCTGCAAAGCTAGCTTGCCGCGACATGTTGAGATGAGGTGAACCCTTCGAGTCCAAAACGGGTCTATCTTGAGCCTTCTCGATAAGCGCTTCGTCATTCCCGTGGATGGCTCCATATTGAGGGGGCTACGCCGGTATCTGGCCGACCAAGATTCTATAAAGGCACCCGCGTCCTTTGTAGAAAACGACTCACATCTGTTGATGGAGAATGAGCGAGGGGGCAGCTGGAAAGCTGCGAGCTGACCTGTCTTCTCTTCAATTGACTCAGGAACGGTAGACAGAGAGCCGCCTTGAACAGTAGGCTCACATACCTGGATATATTTACTGATGAGGTCCCCGATGGTCTTCGGCCTGCTGCGCAACCGTAGAAATAAAGACACGCAGTCTTTAGGCGAAGAGCCAATTCCGGCGTCAATCTTAAATGAACGCCCTGCTGGGACGCCCGCTTGGGCGCATCTAGATCTATTCAAGGGCCTCACCGATGGTGAGATTGAAGCCTTCCAAAAGGCGCTTACTCCGACATCCTTTGAATCAGGTCAGGTGATCATGCGGGCCGGGGAACCGGGCGAGGACATGTTCCTACTTGAATCAGGGAGCGTTCGCCTAGAGGTCGAGTCTAGCGAGGGTAGCGAAGCGATCTCTCGTGTTCTAGACGCGCCGATTACTCTCGGTGAGATGGCTCTAGTGACCAGCGAGCTGCGGACGGCCACGATCATCGCCAATTCTCATGTGCAGTGCCTCCGCCTCGATCGAAAAGCCTTTGAGGGGGTCGTGGCGGAGCACTTGTCCATCGCGAAGATTCTCACGCGTCTCGTTGGTGTCCGACTAAAAGAGATCGGCGGGATTAGAAAGGTCGGAAAGTACGAGATCGTCGGTGTCTTAGGGAAGGGCAACGTGGCCGACGTGTTCGAGGCTGAGCATCCAGAGCTTGGTCAAACGGTGGCCCTCAAGATGTTGTCCCATGCTTTGGTCTATGATCCCCAATTTGGCATCCAGTTCGACAGGGAAGCGAAGATCGTCGCGTCCTTCGATCATCCCAACATCGTCCGAGTGTTTGATTTTGAGCGCGCCTACGGGACTCGATTCACGGTTATGGAGTGTCTAGAGGGCCGCCAGCTTGAAGACTATATCTACGGCGGCCCCCGGATGAACTGGGAGCAGATACGGCGGGTGATCTTTGAGGTTGGAAATGCACTCCAATACTCTCACGAGAAGGGCCTCATCCATCGCGATGTGAAGCCGTCTAACGTCTTCGTTACCGACGCTGGTCCGACGAAGCTTCTCGATTATGGCATTGCGATTCATCAGGATAACTCCAGCTGCGAACGCAAGGCTCGTCTCGGATCTCCATGCTACATGCCACCCGAACAGATCTTAGGAAAGCCGCTGGACGGCCGCTCCGACCTCTACGCTTTAGGGCTGACCGCCTTCGAGATGGTCGCTGGCGAGGTCCCATTCAACGAGGTCGATATTCGGGAGCTGCTTCGCAAGCAGCTCTATACGCGCACCCCCGATATCATGTCCTTGGCACCTCAGTGTCCAGAGGACATCGCGGAGTTTATCCACCGCTCAACTGCCAAGGAGATGGACCAGCGCTATCCCGACTGCCTCACCGCGGTGAGGAGTCTCGATCTTCGCCAAGCGTCGACGCCACTGACCATGGCAGCCCGCTATAAGGTGAGCATCGATTGTAGTCGAGAAATGGAGCCCTATGTAGAGGCCGCCATAGAGGAGCTACGGCAGAAGCTCCAGGCGAATGACTCCGTCAGTTTGACTCTAACGAAGCGCTAACGCGACGCTGGTCTATATAGCTTAGTACACCGACAAGCACGGCGCCCAGCACCGCGATGGAGACGACTGGTCCCCAGGCCGCATGACCTCGATTTACTTCACTTAGAATCATATCACCGGGCAGCCGAAGCGCTCCCAACATGAGTCCGGCCAGCGCCGCCAAAGTCAGATCGTGTGCGCTCTCGAACAGCCAGCGCACGATTCGGCTAAATGTCGCGAGCCCGAGTAAGACACCGAGGCCAAAGATACCTACGAATAGAAAGTCCGACATCCATGCATGCTGGGTGAGCGCGACCATCGGGTTGGGATCGCGGCCCAGCCAACCGAGGGCGTGCCCAATACATTGATGCAGTCCAGAGAAGACGGCGTGGTACTGACCCAGGAACAGTAGAAGAAATGAGCCGCTCAGCCCCGGGAGCACCATCGCTGAGATGGCGATGAGCCCGCAGAAGAAGATCCACCAGAGGGGAGCGCGAGTCTCCTTGAGGACAACCAGAGCGGGCTGAGTCTCAAGCCATGCGTAGAGAGCCGCTTTGTCTGTGTACAGCTGGTCGCCCTTCTTAAGCGCGTAGCCTTCCTTGGCCAAGACGCCCTTGGGATCGAAGACGGCGAGCGGAGCGCCTTGAGCCGAAGCGTCTCGGAACCTCGCCATCGCGTCCACATCAGCGCCTTGTCGGATCTTCCCGGCATAGAAGACGGCCGCAGGGTTGGCGTCCTGTTTGGCGACCTGCACTTCGAGTCCATCCGGTTGCAGTCCGACCACGAGCCACGCGAAGACAGCCGCGGCAGCGAGCATAGCGAACTGCGCTGCTTGTCGAGTGTGCATCCGCGCGAAAGGTAAATAGATGGACGCGAGGATTAGACCAAAGAAGAATGCATAGGTAGGGCCCGGTGAATCCACCATAAGGCCCGTGATCACCTTGCTCAGGGTTATGACGGCGACGGCGACGCCGAGACCAAGAGGGACCAGGAGCCGCCAGTGGATCGATTTGAGCTCGGTCCAACTCTGACTGACGTCTCCAGTGAGCAGACTCTTGATAAACGCGGGAGACAAGGAGGTTAGCGCGTTGATGAAGCGCTCGTAGATCCCTGTGATGAAGGCGATCGTTCCGCCGCTTACACCAGGGACGACGTCGGCGGCTCCCATGGCGAGCCCACGGATGAAGAGGCCTCCCGCGTCCTTGAGGTCCACTGCTGGAGGGGTGATCTCATGATTTTCTTCGGACACAGTGTTTCCTAAGTTTGAGTCTGGCCGCCAAAGGTCGGGCCGCGGTTTGGAGTGAGGTTGGGGGCGCTGAAGGCCGAGCTTTGGCTCCCTTAGAGGCCTTCGACCTTGACGAGGATCTCCTTCATGACCTCCGTCGTTCCACCGCCGATGGTGATCAGACGACCATCGACCCAGGCTCGGCCGATGGGATACTCAGTCGTATACCCGAAGCCTCCGTGAAGCTGCATGCAGTCATAGAGAACTTTTTGCATCAGCTCACCGACGAACAGCTTGGACATGGTGATCGCCCGAGTGGAACCCATAGGGTTCTTCACGAACTGATCCACCGCCCAATAGGTCAGACGACGGGCCGCCTCAACAGAGGTGAGATGCTCCACCATCTTGTGGCGCCAAACCTGGAACTTACCGATTGGACGGCCAAAGGCCTTCCGCTCCGACGCATACTTTAGGGTACCGCGGATAGAGCGCTCCATACCGGCGACGCCACCGACGGCGGCGATGAGTCGCTCGCCCTGGAAATTAGTCATGATGTGATAGAAGCCGGCGTTCTCGTCCCCGAGCAGATATCGACGCGGTACGCGGCAGTTATCGAAGAAGATCTCTGCCGTGTCAGAAGACTTGTTTCCGATCTTCTTAATGCTGTTTCCAATGGTGAAGCCCGGTACATCCGTTGGGAAGACGAGCAGCGAGATACCACCGAAACCGTCGTCACCAGTCCGGACCGCGAGCGTAATAAAGTCTGCCCGCGTTCCGTTCGTAATCCAGAGTTTCTGGCCGTTGATGACATAGTCATCACCGTCACGCTTAGCTGTTGTGCGAATCGCTGCGACATCGGAGCCGCCGCCGGGCTCACTCACGCCGAGGGCCGCGATCTTATCGCCGGCGATCGCTGGCTCAAGAAACTCTCGCTTGACCTCGTCGCTGCCGACAGCGTTGATGATGGGGGTCGCCATATCGGACTGAACCATCAGCGCCATGTTCACGCCCGCGTTGTTCGTGTGCACCAACTCCTCAGCGTAGGCAGCCGTATACCACCAGTCCAATCCAAGCCCACCGTACTCTTCGTCGTGACCGATACCGAGCAGGCCAAGATCGCCTGCTTGCTTAAACACTTCACGCGGGAAGATCCCGGCTTCGTCCCACTCCTCTGAATGGGGCGCCAGGCTGTTCGCAAATTTGCGAACAGTCTCCCGGATCTGCTTGTGCTCAGCGGTGAAGATCTCGTTGTCCTGCATCGCGACGCGCGGTGTGCTCATCTGTTCTCCTCGATGTCCAAGTGAATTGCTGGGCTATCCAACCCTGTGGAGACGAAAATTTCAACCTGGAAAACCGTGCAAAAGACGTCCGCTCATCGCTCAGCCTTCGCTATACTGTATCAATCGCAGCTTTCAGGGAGATTCATGGCCAAGTTTGACCGAGTGCGGACGGCCGATATGGAGACCCATCTCGATGAGTTGTTTGAGAAGGCGCATCCAACGGACGGGCTCTTCGGGCCTCGCTCCATGATCTGGCGTGTAGGCCGTGAGGCAGCCATTCTCTTAGGTGGCGGGAGGGCGGCGCTACTACAGCTCGCACATCCCTTCATCGCCCACGCTGTTGATGATCACTCGGCTGTCCTGAGGGACATACAGGGCCGGTTTCAGCGGACGATGAGCTCGATGTTCGCCATGACCTTTGGAGACCGCGCCGAGGCGATGCGTTTGGCACGACAGGTCTACAGTATTCACAAGACGATTGTGGGGGTCGTGCCCGTTGAGAGCGGCGCTCACAGCGCTGGCGTTCGATACAGCGCCCTCGACCG
>CALELH010000123.1 GCA_937902595.1 uncultured Myxococcales bacterium | reverse complement strand
TCTAGTGATGGCACCTCGTCCGTAAGATGGCGCAACGCAACAGCCATTCCGTGCGCACCGGTAAAAGGAGGTTCACCAGACAACAGCTCGTAGAGCATGATCCCGACGGAGTAAATATCTGTCGCCGCCCCCACTTCGTTCTCGTTAGAGACCTGCTCCGGAGACATGTAAAGGGGCGTACCGAAGGCGTCGCTCTTGGTTCCATCGGAATCCGAATCCTCGTCCTCAAGTCGAGCAAAGCCAAAATCCAATAGCTTAGCGATGCTCTTCTCATCTTCGCCGGCGACAACCACATTTTGGGGCTTCACGTCCCGATGAACGATACCGTTGGAGTGAGACAGAGAGAGAGCAGCCAGGACCTGATTCACCAATCGGCAAATGGACGGCACGTCTTTTAGCCGATGGTGCATATTTGAGAGGGTCACCCCCTCTACCAACTCCATCACAATGAAAGGGACACCAGCGTCGTTCTCACCATATTCGAACAAGCGAACAATATTGGGATGCCGCAGGCGCCGCACTGCCCTCGCCTCGCGCATGAACCGACGTCGAATCTTGGCTGCCCCAGCATATTTCTCTAGGAGCATCTTGATGGCGACGATGACACCCGACTTTATCTCAGTCGCACGGTACACACGTGCGACCCCGCCCTCCCCAAGGACTTCATGGAGTTCGAAGCGATTCGCAAAAATCTCCGACTCGCTCACTAGGGGGCGCCCTCCGACAGTGTCATCATGATTATGGTCATCATGCCTAAATGATCGACCCCCCGCCAGGGTCCCAAAAAGAAAGCGGGCCGCCGTAAGGCAGCCCGCTTCTTAAGTCCCGCTAAAATGAGGGAGTTCAGTCAGCTCCACCATCGACCGCGGAGCGGAGAAAGCGTAAGTCACTGATCAAGTCATTGTACTTCGAGAGCTTTCGCTGAGCAGCCTCAAATGCTGTGCGTGCATCTGGGTCATCGCCGTTCTCCTCGAACGCTGCTGCTGCAGGAGTCCAGACAGTCTCCACAAAACGGTTCGCGCGTTCTAGCAGCTCGTAGCTGATGGAACGACCATCTCGCGTCTGAGCAGCCTCATAGATCGCAGCAGTCTGAGGGTTGGTATACGAGACGACTTGCCACCCCTCGGGGTATGTACGATCATCCCCACTGCCCTTCTCAGTGATCGCGATATACTCATCAAAGTCTAGCTCTGAGTCATAGGTCGAGGTGTTGTACGCCGTCGCCAACGCTAAGCTGTTCCAGACGATATTGTATCCCACAGGCGCATAGACCTGCGGCATGCCCGCCATCTGCTCAGGGTCCTGATCAAACGCCTCAGCGGCCACCAAAGCCTTCGGGATGACCCCCTCAGACATTACGTAGCTGCTGTACGCTTCTCCGGACTCCTCACCCAACCAAGAGAACATAATATTCTTGAGCAGGTCGATCAGTTCATCACCGAAGACACGGTAGTAGCCAATGGAGAAAGCCCGGCTATCACCCTGATTCGAGACACGGAAGAAGGATGTTTGCGTATCCATGAGATACGTTAGGATGTTGATCTTGTCGTAGTACGAACCGATGTACTCCACTGTCGGAAGATAATCATCGTTGTACACAACGTTATGCCCGCGGCCCGTACCCAAGGGGACATCGACCTCTTCACAATTGGCTTGAACCTCTGGAGACGCTTGATTGTAGGGAACATACGTGTTCGTCGCTGCGTCTAAGCAGTGAGTGCCGGGCTCTGGCGTACCAAGAACCTGATTGATGAAGTTCAAGCCTATGAGCGATGCACGCTCTAAGTCACGGCGCAGACCGATGTTCCATTGCTGATAGAAATAGAAGTATCGAAAGTACGTGGTCAAATACCAGGCGAGGCGCCCCTGACGGCCAAAGTATGAGTTTACCCAACCAGGTGCACGTCCACGTCGGTAGTTATTAAACACATAGTAGTTCCAATAGTTCTGAATCGCAGCCCGCACTGTCTCAGTATAGGTCGCGCCTTCGTCCCAAGTCTGGCAGTTAATGTTTCCTCGATACGCGTCAAAGCAGTACCCATAGGGCACCTCTCGCGTATACCAATAGTCACTCGCCGATCGATTCGGATCTTCTAAGAGCTTCTGGGTGTTCTCCAACATACCTGTACGAATGGAGCCCACCTCGGCGTCGATGGAGACATCCACGCGCTTTCTAATATTCCGATAGTCGCCCCCGAGCAGGTCAGGGATGCGCTCATATCCGTTGGCGAAGACCTCAAACCCAAGTCTAGAAGAGACGTCGACCTCAGGATCAAAGCGCTCGGTGTGGTGTCCATACCCGAACTTAATCGCAGCATGGTCATACTTTCCAAGACCCTTAGTGTCCGAGTTAAAGCGACTGCCGTATTCCATTATCGTCGTGTACCGATGCTCCTTAATGCGGGCCTCTGTCCAGTCGGCAGGATCCTGCTCTCCTCTAATCTCCCAGAACTCATCCTGGTAGTTCAGAGCGTCGTGAGATCCCTGGAAGTTGTGGCTCATACCAACAGTGTGGCCAATCTCATGGAGCGCGACCGCACGGAAAATCTCTTCGCGAAGCCTGAGGTAGACCTCCTCTGGATCCATCCCCTTCATCGCGAGCGCCTGACCGATAATGGAGTCATCGATGAACTCAGCC
Source organism: uncultured Myxococcales bacterium (assembly GCA_937902595.1). Classification (GTDB taxonomy): domain Bacteria; phylum Myxococcota_A; class Bradymonadia; order UBA7976; family UBA1532; genus UBA1532. Next base: position 491 of record CALELH010000123.1, on the reverse strand, counting down.
ATGTACATATTATTGTCTGCGAAGAACTTGAACCGAGCCTCCTGCTCGCTCCTGAACTCCGCAGGATCAACCGCCATGTTCATCGCCGCGTCACGGACCTCTTCCGGGAGTTCATCATCAGGTGACAGACCGTACAGAGGTCGCAGCAGAGCCAAACTCTCGTTCGTCACAGACCGAGCCTTAAAGACTGGGTTTTGCTTCAGCGCCTCGAGACGCGCCTTACCTTCGTCTACTGGACCGCTCAACGCGGTGTGCATCGGGTCGCCAGGCATCGGGTTGTCCATGCGCTGGCGCATTTGGTACTCGAGCGCTACAGGGTTCAAACGACCATCAGCGAAGCGGTAGTCTCCATAGGCTTCCTCAACACGGAAGGCACCAAAACGAGCGTTCATTCCTTCGCTCATCTCTTCAGTCATCTCCATTGGCATGTCAGCGAATGTGACGGGTGACTCCAACCACTTCGCGTAGTTGCTCCCGGAGAGTAACGAATT
>CALELH010000122.1 GCA_937902595.1 uncultured Myxococcales bacterium | reverse complement strand
GGAACCACCGTGACAAAGGACGTGCCCGCGGACGCTCTCGCCATCAGTCGTCCGAAGCAGGAGAACATCTCAGGTTGGGCAGAGCGGCGGCGACGTCACCTCGAGAAAGAGGACTAAAGGAAGATCTCATGTGTGGAATCGTTGGATATATCGGCACTCAAGACTGCGCGGACATTCTTCTTCGGGGACTAGAACGTCTCGAGTATCGAGGCTACGACTCCGCGGGCCTGGCCATCTTTGATGGTCAGCGGACGAGAGTCACTCGCTCTGTAGGTAAACTCGTCAATCTGGGCGCTCGCATGAAGGCGGCACCGGTTCCCGGAGCCGTCGGTATTGGTCATACTCGTTGGGCGACCCACGGGCGTCCGAGTGAAGAAAACGCTCACCCGCACACCGCGGGTCCCGTCACAGTTGTGCATAACGGGATCGTCGAGAACCACATGGCTCTGCGCGCCGCGCTCGAGGGTCGTGGACATGTCTTTACTAGTGAGACCGACACAGAGATCTTCAGTCACTGCATCCGCGAGCAGATCGACGCTGGCCTCGACCTGACCGCCGCGGTCCGAGCGATCATCGGTGACATTGAAGGGAGCTACGCGATCGCGGTGATCTCGGAGACCGAGCCCGACAAGATCGTGGTAGCCAAGAACGCGAGCCCGTTGGTTATCGGCTTGGGAGAAGGAGAGATGTTCCTCGCCAGTGATATCCCTGCGCTGCTGCATCACACCCGTGATTTCATCTATCTGCACGAGCAGGAGATGGCCGTGGTTACGGCGGCTGGCGTGGAGCTAAGCACTCTCGATGGCGAGGTGTTTGAGCGCACGCCGAAGCACATCACCTGGACGCCGTCGCAGGCAGAGAAGGGTGGGTACAAGCACTTCATGCTCAAGGAGATCCATGAGCAGCCCCGCGCGATGGTCGATACCCTGAGAGGTCGTATCTCTCTGGAGACTGGCGATGTGCACTTGGAGGATGTGAGCTTAGATGATGCGCGTGTACAGGCGATCGATCGCGTCTATATTTGCGCGTGCGGGACGGCTTGGCATGCCGGGCTTGTGGGCAAGCGTTTCATCGAGCAGTGGGCCCGGATCCCAGTTGAGGTCGACCTAGCGAGCGAGTTCCGGTATCGCGACCCGCTGGTGACGGAGAACAGCCTGTTTATCGCCGTGAGCCAGTCCGGTGAGACGGCGGACACGCTGGCAGCCCTCAAGGAAGCGAAGCGCTTAGGGGCGCGGGTTCTGAGCGTCTGTAACGTGATGGAGAGCAGCATCGCCCGTGAGTCTGACGACGTCGTCTACACCCACGCGGGTCCGGAGATCGGTGTGGCCAGCACCAAAGCGTTTATGACGCAGATGTTGGCGCTGAACATGGTCGCGCTGTTTCTGGCACGTAGGCGCGGCACCGCGACGCCCGACGTCGTCACTCACGCGCTCGACCAATTGAGTCACCTGCCTGGCTTGGTGGAGCAGGCGCTGAGCGACACGAGCGCGGTGGAGGCGGTCGCGCGCAAGTACATGCACGCCCGCGACTTCCTCTATCTGGGTCGTGGAGAGAACTTCCCCATCGCTCTAGAAGGCGCCCTCAAGCTTAAAGAGATCAGCTATATCCACGCCGAGGGATACGCCGCCGGTGAGATGAAGCATGGACCCATCGCGCTTATCGACGAGGACATGCCCGTCGTCGTCATCAGCCCGAAGGGGACACATTACGACAAGACCAGCAGCAATCTGCAGGAGGTTATGGCTCGGCAAGGCCTGGTCATCGGTATCGCGACAGAGGGGGACGAAGAGCTCGCGAGCGTCTCTGAAGACATCCTCTATGTGCCGGTTGTCGAGCAGTTTCTACAGCCCTTCATTACGACGATTCCACTCCAGTTGCTGGCCTACCACGTCGCAGATATGAAGGGCACCGACGTGGACCAGCCACGCAATCTGGCGAAGAGCGTCACGGTCGAATAAGGCGGGGAGCAGATTGGTGTTCTTCGCCTACAGGCTTGGGATTTAGCTTGAGGGTTCGTTCCTGTGGCGCGTCACGTCTGGCCTTGGTCGGACGCCAATGATCTCTGGAGTGTTTAAGACCGATAGAACCATTCTCGGTATGATCTCAACGCTCTTGAAAAATGGTCAGTCACCGGTGTCTTAAAGCTACATCTTGAATCGCGATCACCAACGCTGCAAGATGGCGACTTGAACAAACGTACAGCATTTTCTGAGTGGTCTCCCTTTGAACGAAAAAATCGATCCATTTGATGGCCTGAATGATGTGCAGACCGAAGCCGTGATGCACCGCGAGGGAGCCTTGCTTTTGCTGGCGGGCGCCGGTTCAGGGAAGACCCGCGTCGTGACCTGCCGCATCGCGCAGTTGTTACGGGATGGGGCACATCCAAGTAGCATTCTGGCGGTCACGTTTACGAACCGGGCGGCCCGTGAGATGCGCGAGCGGGTCCGTAATCTATTGGGTCTCGCCGAAGACCCTCCGATTCAGATCAGCACCTTTCACAGCCTGGGTGCCCGCATGTTGCGGCAACACGCCGCGGAGTTTGGACGGACGCGTGGATTTGTTGTCTACGACGAGGCGGATCAGGTGGTGCTCTTGCGGGGCGCCCTTGAGGCCCACGGACACCAACTCAAGGTACCGGAGATTAAACGAATCCTACGGCACTTCTCCCGTGCCAAGAATGACGGCAAGACTGCGGACCAGGCGATCCTACCCAACGAGTTTATTCGTCTAGACGTAGAGAAGATCGGCGCGGAGTACGAGGCGCGATTGGCTCGGTCTGATGCCTTCGACTTCGGTGACCTCATCCTGCGCCCCGCGCAGCTCTTGGAGGGTAGCCCCGGTCTCTGCGCGATGTACCGTCACCGGTGGCAGTGGGTGATGGTCGATGAGTTTCAGGATACTAATATCGCTCAATACCGTTGGCTCAAGGCCCTCAGTCCGCCTGGCTCGAATCTCTTCGTCGTGGGTGATGATGACCAATCCATCTACGGTTGGCGCGGCGCTGATGTCGGCAATATTCTCAACTTCCCCGAGGACTATAACGGCGCGCGTGTCGTACGCCTTGAGCAGAATTATCGCAGTCATCGCCACATCCTGGATGCGGCGAACGAAGTGATTCAGAACAATCAGAAGCGACTAGGCAAGACGCTTTGGACGTCTCGGGATGACGGCCCATTGATTGAGGTCAAGGTCCTTGAGGATGGTCGTCGCGAAGCAAACTGGGTGGCGAACCGAATCGCGGCCTGCGTCAATCAGGACAACGTGCAGCTGAGTGACATCGCCGTGTTGATGCGGGCCAACCATATGTCTCTTGACGTCGAGACGTGTCTCAGAGCGCACGGCATCGCCTACAGTGTTATTCGGGGCCGGGCGTTCTTCGACCGAGCAGAGGTTCGTGACGCTCTGGCCTATGTCCGCTTGGCTGTTAATCAGGACGACGAGGCCGCATTCAGACGCGCCGTCACCTCACCGGCCCGTGGGGTTGGTAAAGGGTCCATGGGCCACCTCTCGGACTTCGCGACGCAGGCAGGAAAGTCCTTATGGGCGGTCACGGAAGAAGCGATTAGCTCCGGCGTCGTCAAGGGCCGCGCACGGAACGGGCTAAGGGGCTTCTTGGATCTCTACTCTGATCTCGACCTCGCAGAGGTTCACGCAGCGGTCGCTGCAGATGAGTTAGAGTTGCTGTTTGAGACATCGGGTCTACTGGTGAGCGACGAAGTCAGGCAGCAGTTGGATGAGACAGATCGCCAGCGGCAGGACAATATTCGTCGTCTCCTTGAGGATCTCCGCCGCTGGTCGTCAACCCGTCCCCAGGAAGATTTGGGGGCATATCTGGAAGAGATCAAGCTCGTGAGTGACGCGGACGCGCTCAGCACAGCAGAGGGGTCAGTGTCATTGATGACCGTTCATGCCGCCAAGGGCCTCGAGTTTCCCATCGTCTTCGTCATCGGGATGGAAGAGGGCGTGTTTCCCCACGCAAACTCGCTTGCGTCCGGTGATGTCGAGGAGGAGCGTCGGCTCTGTTACGTGGCCATCACCCGTGCGAAAGAGAGGCTGATGCTCAGCAGAGCCCAGGCTCGGCGGGGTTTCGGTGAGACTCGCAGAAACTCTCCGAGTCGGTTCCTTGGTGAGCTACCGGAGGGCGCTGTTCATGCGGATGCCGCGCGGAGAGTACGGCCTCGCACTTCACCTTCTTGGAGTCGCAAGAGTTACTCGGTTGGGCAGACGACATCCGATGGTTGGTCTGACCGAACAGGCGGTGGATATGAGTCTGGAATGCGTGTGTGGCACGCCCAATTTGGCGCGGGAACCATTCGGAAAGTGAGCCGAGGTGTTCGAACGATACTTGAGGTAGAGTTCTCCGGCATGGACGTATGTAAAGTTGTCGCCGATTATGTCTCACCATACGAGGGGTGAGCACTTCTCGTTTGGCCCGCTAGCACTTGGACGCCCCCTGTGGCAGGCTGCTGACCCATATGAAGGTAAGATGTCGACATTGCGGCTCGCTTAATCCGACGGAACTCGTCGACCTAGACGGTAATGGAACATGCGCCGTCTGCCGGCGTCCTCTCGGTTTGGACGGGGAAATTGAGGCTGCAGACAAGGACGGAAGTCCTTCTGAGATACTCAGCTCAGGATCCACCTTTGATCCCATCGATTGGTCTCGTGAGACGTACGACATCAAGCAGGAATATAGCGGCACCGGCGAACACGAGAGTGGCTCGAGAGAGCTGCTTGGATCACTTCCGACTGACGACGAGGCCATTGACATCTCTGAGCTGTTAGAAGGCACCTCTGCGAACCTAGACCCGGATGAAACCCGTCCCGAGTTAGGTGAAGCCGTCATTACAACATTTCCCGCTAATGATACCTCTGACAGTGTCGACTCGGGCTGGCGAATTAAGAACCCGAGGGGCGTCGTCTACGAGATGGGCTCCACGGCAGATGTGGTCTCTTGGCTCGCAGAGCAGACGGATCTTACGGCGATTAAGGTCTCTCGAGGAGCCGGAAGGTTTCGTCCCGCGAGCGAGTTCTCTGAGCTGGCGCACGTGCCTTATGTTTCGGGAACTGAGCCGACAGGATCTTTGGATGGATCCATTGGTGGTGAGAGCAGCTCGGATATAAGCGAGCTGCTCGTCGACATGACACCAGGTGCTTTCATCGATGAGCGTAAACCAAGCACAGCTCAGGCTCCCGCCGGTTCGGGGTTGGAGCTGGATTTTACTCGAGCCAGTGACCGCCACGGTTCAGGAGCCTCACTCGCGAATAGAACCACCGCTGGCAGCGTAGGCGCTGAGCAGGCCTCAGCGATCTTGGACGATGGAAGCGCATATGGGTTTAGAGCCCTGCTCATCATTCTGATCGTCTTGTTTGCCGCTGCGCACTTTATCTTGAACTCATCTGCCGGTACGCAGCCGGTGGAAGAGGTGACCACGGTGACGTCTCCGCCGGGACCTCGGCTGCAGAGCGCCATACGATTATTGGACGAGCGTAAGTATACGGCCGCGACTCGAGTCCTTGAGCGTCTAGCAGAGCGGAGCG
>CALELH010000121.1 GCA_937902595.1 uncultured Myxococcales bacterium | reverse complement strand
GGCGGGACATAGCAGACTCTCGACACACAGGTAGTGAAGAGGTCTATCGGTCAGTCAGCTAAAGTGTTGCGCGAAAAATTCGTGTGGCACCTAATTCGGGAGGATGATTACCAATGGGCTGGACCGTTATTCCAAGGCGCGGCTGGCTCGGGAACTGCGAGACCACCTTCAGTCTCCCACGGGCAGAGCTTAGGAAGTATAAAGCTTAGAATAGCCTAGCCTAGCCCCTGCCAGCCAATGTCGCATACGATACATTATGCAGACTAGGGGAGTACTTCCCCGAAAAAGGTGCCAGACACATTTTGACGCACTTTTGTGTGCTCAGACTTGGTGTGTGGGTCCATGGCGAGGATGCGCTTCTGTCCGACTGGTTTTGAGGGAACGTCGCAGTCAGCGAGGCCTCGTTCGCCAGCTCTCGAATGACCGCTCGGTATTGGAAAGAGGTCTATCGGCTAGCGGCCACTGTCGCACAAAGAGTCTTATGACAACTCGGTTGTACTTGCCCGAAGGGCTTTGAACTTCCTGTCCTCCCAGCGTTGCCGTGCGCAATTCCATTCGGATGGTCAGGCGGTTCAAGAAGGCCGTCGTGCCCATTCGGGATGATCTGCGCGCGCTCTGGGCAGAAGGAAAGAGCGAGGCAGGTCAGAGCGGCGGCCAGCGACCGTGACGATAGACCGACCGCGGCGCGCCCCATGGAAGAAAACGCACCGACCTGTGACAGTCACGAGAGTGTATGGCTCTAACCTGTCGGGGTACACGTCGCAGAGTCCATTTGCTCGTGTCATTGAACGATCTATACTCAGGATCATGAAGCCAGGGTTATCGCTGCTGCATCTGCTTCTCCTCGTTCCGCTGCTCGCGGCCGGGTGCTCTGCGTCTACCTCATCACCTTCGGTTGACAGTGGCGCAGCGATGGACGCCAGCGCGCAGACCGACGGGGAGCTGGACAGCGTCGTCTTAGACATGGGGCCTTCGAGGGACACGCAGCCGCCGGTGACCCCCGACGCTGAGACCGTCATCCCAGACGTAGGCGTGACCCCAGACGCCTCCACACCGACGGAGTGCGCCACGCCACAGCAGCTCTTTGATGAGCGCGTCTGGCCAGAGATCTTCGAAGCTCGCTGCGTCGCCTGTCACAACGGCGCTGGCGTCGCGAGGCGCACAGCCTTTGTTCTGACCACGCAATTGGACAGCCCCGAGACCTATCGTCAGGACAGCTTCGCACACGTGTCCGAGATCGCGGCCATTCGGGTGGCTGACCAGGGCAATCGTTCCCTATTGGAGCTGAAGCCGACTTTGACCATTCCCCATGAGGGTCGGGAGGTCATCGTGCCCGACAGTCCGCTCCACGAGCTCCTGACCACATTTATCGATCGCCTGGACGGTGTCCCGTGCGACGCCGCCGATCCCCCCGCGGCTCCCGAAGACTTTTTTCGTGGGGTCACCTTTCTCGAGCCCCTCGCGCTCCTGCGTCGGGTCACCCTGAGCCTGGTCTCGCGACCACCGACGGCAGAAGAGATCGACCAGGTGCGGGCCGATGGGATGGCGGCGTTTGATCGAATCCTCGATGGAGCTCTCAACAGCGAGCCGTTCTATGCACGGGTCAAAGAGGGCTTTAATGACATCTTCATGACGCCGGGATACGACGCAGCGGCCGGCGCGCTCCTCGCCTATCCCTTCTACGATGAGAGCCGCCACTGGCCAATCAGCCTCTTCGAGCCACCTGAGTCCTGGGATGTGACCCGCGATTACGATCGAGGTCTTCGCCAAGAGCCGGTCGAACTCATCGCTCACATTCTCCGCAATGACCGACCCTTCACGGACATCCTGGAGGCGGATTACACCGTCGTGTCGCCCTATACGGCCCGTGGTTACGGAGTGTTTGAGATGATCCAGGACCGCTTTACAAACCCCGACGACCCCTTTGAGTTTGTGGAGGCCCGCTTACCCGCGCCGCACCACAGGAATGGTCGTCAGATGACCTCCGAGACCGGCCTCTATCCCCACGCGGGGATCTTGACCACGCCGCAGTTTCTCAATCGCTATCCGAACACCGACACCAATCGAAACCGAGCGAGGGCGCGCTTCTTTTATCAACTCTTCCTCGGTTTCGATGTGATGGCCTCAGCGCCCGTCGTCAATGACTCAGCCGCCGTGACGGCCATGTTTGAAAACCCCACCTTAGAGGCCCCTGACTGTGTGAGCTGCCACCAGACCATTGATCCCGTCGCCGGGCTCTTCCAGGACTTTGACAATAAGGGGGATTACCACTTTCGTCCGGAGCCCTGGTACGGCGATATGCTTCCCCCAGGATTCGAAGGTGATCCGCTGCCTGACGATGATGGATGGCGACGTTTACAGTGGCTCGGTCGCCGGGCCGCCGCAGACCCTCGCTTCGCCATGGCGATGGCCGAACACGTCTACTACATCCTCACCCAGGATAAGGTGCTGTCTGCGCCTCAGGAGGGCGACGAGAACGAGCGCGCCATGCGCAAGGGGTATAACGCCCAGCGGGAGGCTCTCGCTCGGGCGGCCGTCGAGTTCCGTGAAGACAATTTTGATCTGAAGACGCTCTTCAAGTCCTTGATCGGCTCTCAATTCTATCGGGCCAATGGCTTGGACGCTCCGGTCGATGACCCCGTTCGCTTGGCCGAGCTTGACGCCCTTGGTCTGGGCGCCTTGGTCACTCCTGAGCAGTTGCTCCGCCGCGCACGGGTCATGTTCGGCGCGAATCTGCCCCTGGATAAGACCATTCAAGACCAGTTTAATTCGACGTATCTGCTCTATGGCGGCATCAACTATTCCCAGGTGACCGAGCGGGCCGCCACCCCGAACGGCGTTATCGGCGCCATGATGCGCATCCACGCCCATCACATCTCCTGCCGGGTCGCCCTCGCCGAGTTCTGGGATAATCAACCTGAGGGCATCTCCCTCTTCCCCCATGTGGACCACACGACGACCGACGAGGCCGCTGTACGCCGTAACCTTATCTGGCTGCACCAATTGGTCCTCGGTCAATTTCTCGAGGCGGACGACCCCGAACTCGAGCGGTCATATCGCCTGTTCGCGGACACGGTGCGCGATGGCGCAGCCCGAGTCGCTGCGGGCGAGGAGGACAGCCGCCTGGTCTATGAATGCCGAGCGGAGCAACCTGCCCCACCAGACCCTGCGTACGCGATGCGGGGATGGCAGGCTGTGCTCTATTATCTATTACTTCGACCTGAATTCTTGTTGCAGTAAGGGGGAGGGGATGGACCGACGACGATTTCTAAAGCTCTCTGCTGCCACTGGCCTCGGCATGTGTGTTCAGACGCCCTTCGCCCACAGCGCCGGTGGACGGTATGAGGGCCCCTTTTTGGCAGTCTTTAATGCGAGCGGTGGCTGGGACACGACCTACCTCATGGATCCCAAGGGAACCCCTGAGGTGAATCGCCTATACACCGATGACCAGATCGATCGGGTCGGGTCCATCCACTTCGCGCCCACGGCGGGTCGCATCGCCGAGGCGGCGATGACAAATCGCCAGTTCTTCGAGCGCTACGGACCGGATCTCTTGGTCGTCAATGGCATCGACGTCTCCGTGAACAATCACTCACCGTGCTCCAGATACGTGGCGACCGGCGAGCTGGGCAGCCTGGTCTATCCGACGTTCCCAGCCTTGTTCGCCGCGGCAAAGTGTCCCGATGTCCCCTTGGCGTTTCTGACCTTTGGTCAGTACTCGGGGACGGGGAACATCATCGCGCAGACTCGGATCCCCTACCTCTCGAGTCTCGAGCGGTTCGGCAGTATTGGGTACTCAGACCGACGGAGAACACGGCGTCTCCAGCATGAAGCGGTGAGCGAGCGCATCGACGCGGCCCTACAAGAGGTGCGCGCGGGCACCCACCCTCTGCCCCGGGTTGAGCGCGCGCGCGCCTTCGTGGACAGCGCCCAGGACAGCTCCAGGAGTTTGGACCGGATCCTGCCCCACACCCCCCAGAACGCGCCGTCCGATAACTTCCTCCAGCAGGTTGAGATCGCCCTGGCTGGGTTCTCATCGGGTCTGGCGGTCTCGGCGAACCTCAAGCTGGGCCCCTTCGACAGTCACAACACCAATGACCATGACCAGATGGACCTGATCCCTAAGTTCCTGAAGGGGATCGACCACATGATGGTCCGCGCCGAAGAGATCGGCATCCGGGACCGCCTGGTCGTGATCATCCAGTCGGAGATGGGGCGAACCCCCTGGTACAACGGCAATGACGGCAAGGACCATTGGTCCATCACCTCCATGATGGCCATGGGTCCAGGCATCCAAGGCAATCGCGTCATCGGTGAGACGACCGTCAATCCAGACAGCGGCTTCGACCAGTCTGCCGCGGTCATCGACCCGACCACCCTGGAGCGCCGCGCGGACGGGATCCACATGCGTCCGGAGCACATCCAGCAGGCGCAACGGGAGTTCTTGGGCATCGCCGACCATCCACTCTCAAGGCGATTCAAGCTGGACCTCCCCAACGAGGAGCGCCTCAACAACCTGTTCGCGGGTCGTTGACGCGGCGCACGAAGCGCCGCGGATCCCCTTGAGCAGCGGGAGAGTGAGATCTAATCTCGATGGTCTGAGGGAGCCGTGGAAGATCGACTGAGGTAAAGGGAGGAAGGCCTGCGAGACCAGCAAGCACACTTAGCGGCCAGTGTCGCACAAGTGGCGTTATGACAACTCGGTTGTACTTGCCCAAAGGGGGGTGAAGTTCCTATCCTCTGGTCGAAGAGGCGCCAATAGGGCTTTTAATTCTTTATCTTCCTTCTGGAAAAGCGCGGGGGTGTTGAAGTGGACGCGGCTGGGATCATCAAACTGTTGTCGGGAAGCTCCATGGACAAGGAGCAGGCGTTTTCGTCTTTCTATGCTGCTGCCTCCTCGGAGCTGGCTACTGACCTGTTGAATTCATGGTTGGCGAGCGCCGTGGGGGACGGCTCCATCTCGGAAGACGAGGTGGCAGAATGCAAGGAGAGCATGGGAGCGGGAGCCGAGATCGACGTCACGTTTACAGGTCACTCGGAGAACGTGGAGCCGTGTTTGTTTCAAGGCGGCGGGGAACAACGACCTGGATGTGAAGTTCTGGAGAGCAACACGGAGTTCACCGTGACCATTCCGGCCGGCGACGCTAACGCCTTGGCTACGATTTGCGCTTGCCTTGAGGCGAACTTCTGGAACAGCACGGGGGGGCTCGACTTCATGGAGGAGTCCTTGAGCGACGAGAGCTCCGAGTTCTACTACCTGGGCGCCGATGGTACGCGACAATCGGGTGAGCCCGAGGCGAGCAACGGGGAGTACATGGAGCCGGAGCACAGCGGGGACGGTGAGTCCGTCTACTACGCTCGAAGCTTCGCCTCCGCGGCGGAGTTCTCTTCGTGGGATGGAATACCCGGTGTGGCAGCAAGCGTGCCATGTGTGTGGATTCTGGCCCTCCTGGCGAATGTACAGTGGAGCGACCTCGCCGGGTTTGACTCAGGGGGTCACCAGAGGGAGATAGACGGTCTCATCCAAGGGGCGTTCACGTACTATGAATGAGCCGGATGAATCAGTGGGCATTTAGGAAGAACCACGAAATCATGTGGCACCTCTTTCGTGTGGCGCGAAAAATTCGTGTGGCACCTTTTTCTGCACCTTTTTCTGGGAACTCTAGGGAAGCCTTATGAAGTCTCGCTGGCAGTTGTCTCTATATTCGTGTGGCACCTAATTAGTTCACCAGACCTCTGCCCAGCTCAAACCCATGCCTCGCCCTCTTTCGAGTCAGGTGGTGGACGATTTCTCTTCGCGGACCGCTCCCGTTGGGCTAGTTTTTCAGCACATGAGAAAGAACACTTGGGCTCCATCTGGACCCTGATGTCGCTTAAGGAATGAAAAGATATGTTGAAGAAGATTTTGAAGCCAAAAGGCTGGTTGATTGTTACCGGATTGATTCACCTGGTCATGGGATGCGTTGTTCAGCTGACCATGTCAGCCGACGTCGCTGAGATGGGATGGGGCAAAGAGGCTGTTGCCGCACACGATGCGTTCTATGAAGGCCTGATGGCGACGTTTATCTTTCCTCACGTCGTCATCATGTTCGCCGCAGCGTTTCTCTTTTCAGGGCAGGTTCAAGCGCGGATTGCAGCGATCTTTGGGGGAGCCCTGGTCGTAAATTTTGTGGGCGCAGCCGTCCACGGTTCGGGTGTGGGCTATATGGCCGAGATGGGTACGGCTCAGGCTTTTGCCCCCCCCATCGTCATGTTCTCGCTTCTGGCACTGAGTGGTGTTCTCTATTGGAACACGGAGGATTGAGCAGCTTGGAGAGCCTCGTCCTCGTTTGAGCACCATGGCCCTGCTGCGCAACACTTTTACAGACTGACTGCGCCGGATTAGGTGCCGGATTGGTGCCACACATTTTTTTGTGCAACACTTTTACAGACTGGCCGATAGACCTCTTCACTACCTCTGTGTCGAGAGTCTGTTATGTCCCGCCCGATTCGTTATTCTGGTTGGTTCCCTCAGACGTCTAAAGCGACGATACCGAACCCTTCGACGTTGTCTCCGTCATATGTTCTATCCCCTAAAGTGGTTAGCCCTACTGTAAAGCAGGAGCCGTGCCACACGTTAAGCTGGCTGTCCCAAACGGTCACTTCTGGACCAGATTCCCCCTGGAGCCCCACAGATGAGAATGGGTCGCTACGGTCTCGTGTGAACCGACGTCATCATAGGTACTGGGGAGGGGGCCCGTCTGCTTAACTTCGCGGCCCGAAAAAGGTGCCAAAAATTTCTGTGGCACCTAATTAGCTAAAGTGTTGCGCGAAAAATTAGTGTGGCACCTAATTAGGTTGGCAATTGAGACCGCCGACGGAGGGCTGACGTGGCGTCAATATTTTTGTCGTATCGCCGAGCGGACAATCTGGATGTAGTCGACCGTCTACATGAAAAGCTCTGCGATGCGTTCGGTGAAGACGAGATCTTCTACGACCAGGCGGACATCAAAGCTGCCGAGAATTACGAAGTGCGTATGGTCGAAGCGGCCGGGGGGGCTCACATTTTGATGGTGCTCATCGGCACCAACTGGCAGCCGACGCGCTTGCAGGTCCCCACAGACTCTGTCCGCCTCGAAGTGGAAGCCGCCTATGAGGCGGGTGTGACTGTGATGCCCGTTTTACTGGGCGATGAGGCTGATATGCCCAGTGTGGGCGAGCTGCCGGCGTCCCTACAGTGGCTACAAAAGCAAAACGCCCTTCGTTTGGGATCAGGCACAGCCTTTCGGCAAGATAGCGTCGCGCTCATTGGTGAGACCAAGCGTATTATTGAAGAACGTAAAAGGGAGGCTAAGGGCAAGGCGGGCTCAGATGGGCGAACCGCTAAACGCATCGCGGCATTCATCTTAGTCTGCGCTGTGTTGAGCGCAGGTGGCTTTTTGTATTGGGACCATAATCGAGTCAAAACGCAGTTTTGTGCCAATAAGGTGGAGCGGTTTGGCGCGCTCGAATGCGTGGGACCGCTCAGCAAGTCGCAGTTTAAGGCGCGCCTACGCAGCTACCGCTTTGAATCTACTCGGGGGAAGGTGCGTGCTGTGTACCGAGTCAACAGCTCTAATCTGATGGCCCATGGTGATCCGGGTAGTGTGCAGTGGCATCTGCGCTACAGCGCGGACCAGGTGTCGCGAGTATTTGAAAAGGACACCCGCGGTGAGCTCAAGCGAGAGTTGGTGTATGCCGCAGATTTAACGCACGTGGAGTTTAAGTCCAAAGGCGGGCGAGCAAGCGGCATGAAAGTGGCCGATGCTGAGGGTAGAAAATCCGCCGCATCGGAGGTGACGCAGCACAAACTCACTTTCAACAAGGCGGGCTACGTCATCAAGCGTGTCTTTCAAAACCCCTACGGTAACCAGACAGCGAACGCGGAGGGTAGTTACGGCACACGCTTTGAGCGCGATGCCGGCGGTCTTGTGCTTGCGCGTTACGACTTACACCGAGATGGGTCACGCTTTCTGCGCAGCAATGGCACGGCGGGCAAGGTGTTTACTCGGTCGGCGCTGGGTGACGAGCTGACCGAAAGCTGGGTAGGCGCCACTGCTAAGAAAGTAATGGGACCAAAGGGGTGGCCGGCATTTAGGTCAAGGCGCGATGTCTCTGGCAATGAGACCGAGAGAATCTACATGGGGGTAGATGGTAAGCCCGCGCTGCATCAGGAGGGCTATTCGAGCTACCGATTCAAATATGACGACCGCGGTAACCTCATTGAATCCACCTTCTTTGGCTTAGATGGTCAGCCTACGCTGAATAGGTACGGTTATGCGATCTGCCGATTCAAATATGACGCCCGTGGCAATATCATTGAACGCGTCTTTTTAGGCGTAGATGGTAAACTAGCGCGGACTGAGGCAGGGGTGTCAGTATCCCGAAGCAGGTTTGATGACCTTGGCAACTTTGTCGAGCGTACTTGGTTTGGTGCAGATGGTAAGCCAGCGCTGCATAAGGATGGCTACGCGAGCTATCGATACAAATACGACGCCCGTGGCAACATCATTGAGCGCGCCTACTTTGGCGTAGGCGGCAAGCCAGCGCTGCATACGTATGGTTACGCGAGCTGGCGAGATACATTCGATGACCGTGGCAATAAGATTGAGCGCGCCTACTTCGGCCTAGATGGTAAGCCAACACTGATGAAGGATGGCTATTCGAGCTATCGAGATAAATTCGACGACCGGGGCAACATCATTGAGACCGTCTTCTTCGGGGTAGATGGCAAACCCACGCTGCATCAGGATGGCTATTCGAGCCTTCGAGGTAACTTCGACGACCGTGGCAACCTCATTGAGGCCACCTTCTTTGGCTTAGATGGTAAGCCTACGCTGATTAAGTACGGCTATGCGAGCTACCGATACAAATATGACGCCCGTGGCAACATCACTGAGACGGCCTTCTCTGGCGTAGAGGGTAAGTCAACGCTGAATAAGCATGGCTATGCGAGCGTTCGCAAAGAATACGACGCCCTTGGCAACAGTATTAAGGTCGCTTTTTTCGGCGTAGACGGAAAGCCAGCGCTTCGAAAGAATGGCTTTGCGAGCTACACGAATCAATATGACGCCCGTGGCAATAACATCGAGACCGTCTTCTTCGGGGTAGACGGCAAACCCACGCTGAATAAGGACGGTTATGCGAGCTTTCGCAAAGACTACGACGCCCTTGGTAACAGGATTGAGACCGCCTATTTCGGTGTAGACGGAAAGCGGGCGCTTAATAAGTGGGGCGTGTCGAGGTGGACAAAGACCTATAACGAACGCAACAAGGTGGTCTTGCAAACGTACTTTGGACTCGACAACAAAATGAAGGCGAACTCATCGGGCTGTGGCCAGAAGAAAACCCACTACGACGCCCGCGGTCAAAAGACCAAGACGGCGTGCTTCGCGCTTGACGGCAGTGTGGTGACGGAGCTCTAGGCTTTGGCAGAGCAGGGCCCGAAACGAAAACCAAAACAGGTGCGCAAGAATCCGTGTGGCACCTAATTAGGCCCAATGTCACCCAAGGCGCGTTATGACAACGTGGCTACACTTGCCAAAGGGGCTTTGAACTTCCTATCCTCTCTCCTCCGTATGAATCTCACCAGTTCGTGGTGATCTGCTGCTACCGAGCTCGATGGATATGACACTGAAGACTCAGGCAGAGAAAAAGTATCTGCGAGATTGGTTGCGCCGTCTGCCGCCTAGATGGCTGTTTCGACTCTTCGCATGGTTTGGATTTAAGCCTGCGCCCATGAAGGCGCTCATCGATGCCTCTGCCTTCATGCTGCCTCAATGGATGTACACCGCAATCAAGCTAGACATCCCTGAATTACTGCTCCAGCGGCCAAGGAGTGCACGGGAGTTAGCCGAGGAACTAAGCCTCTCTGCCGATCGACTCGTTCGCTTGCTCTACGCGCTTGAACAACACGGGTATTTTAAACGCGTTGGCCGTCGGAAGACGAACCACGATGGGAACCAACTCGACGGTGTGTGGGAGCACACCGCGTTGAGTGCAGTCCTGAGCGAAAAGCACCCCAATACAATCCGTGCCATCGTCTTGCATTGGATCGAAGACTGCTATGCGCCAAGCGGCACTCTCCTCCATGCGATCAAGGCTGATGGGTGTGCCTTCAGGCTCCACCACGAGGGCCAGTTCAAAGGTTTTTTCGAAGACTATCTCAGCACATTCCCTGAGCAATCACGCCAATTCTCAAACGCGATGTCGGCAACGAGCGCGTTTACTGATGAAGCCGTGCTGAGAGACTTTCCTTGGTCCAGATATGAGCACGTCATCGATGTTGGTGGCTCCAACGGTTCGTTCCTGGAGCTCCTATTGGAACGATGTCCCAAAATGAAGGGGACTATCTTTGACCTCGAGGAGGTCATTGTGGGCGCGCGGACGGTTTGGTCTGAAAAACCGAGTCAACTGGCCTCCAGGGTTACCCTAGAGGCCGGTAGTTTCTTCGATGTGAACACCATACCGAAGTTGCCGGAGAGCTCTGCGTTCGTGCTCCGTAACATCTTGCATGACTGGTCCGATGATGAGTGTCTCAGTATTTTGTCGAACCTGCGACAAGCGATGCCATCGGAGAAGAGCACCTTGGTGCTGATCGAACTCGGACTTGGATTCGATGCCAATGGGCACGTCCTAGAACAGGCCCGATCAACCATCGACATGCTCATGATGACTATGTTTGACGGGCGAGAGCGCACCCGGACGCATTT
The DNA here is from genome assembly GCA_937902595.1 of uncultured Myxococcales bacterium. Lineage (GTDB taxonomy): Bacteria > Myxococcota_A > Bradymonadia > UBA7976 > UBA1532 > UBA1532. The sequence continues at coordinate 355 of CALELH010000121.1, read as the reverse complement.
TGAAAACCTGTTCAAGCAGACAGGGTTTGAACTTAAGTCAATCACTTCGACCCGGTCCGTGGCCCACGTGATCGAAGCGACTCCAATCTAATTAATCAATTGAGAGGCTAGGAAGTTCAGAGCCCTTTGGGCAAGTACCGCAAACTAGGTTCCACACGAATTTTTCGCGAAGAATAGATGCCACCTCAGGCGGTCTCCAAACTAGGTGCAAACTAGGTGCCACACGAATTTTTCGCGAAGAATAGATGCCACCTCAGGCGGTCTCAAATTCGCGAAAAAGCTTGAAAAGGTTCGCCTATAAGGAGACCCAAGATGTGCCGCCCGACCTTCTCTCAATATTCGTGTGGCACCTGTT
>CALELH010000120.1 GCA_937902595.1 uncultured Myxococcales bacterium | reverse complement strand
TGATGGCGGCGTCGCATTGGGCCATCAAGGTCGTCGGTACGTGAACGAGCCCAATTCCCCTATAGAGCGTAGAGGCGATAAACCCACAGACGTTACAGACAACGCCGCCCCCAAGGGAGATCATGATCGAGCGCTCATCGATGCCCTTGGCCAGCACCTCATCGACACAGCGAGAGTAGATGGTCAGGGTTTTAGCGCCCTCTCCCTCGGGCAAAATCACTGGGTGAACGTTATAACCAGCGCTGCGTAATCCCTCTACAAAGGCGTCTCCATACAGGCTGAAGACCTTGGGGTCAGAGAAGACGAAGTGAGGAGAAGACGCTGATTCATCGGGGATTAACTCGAGCCCCGCCGAGTCGTTCACCAAGCCCCTTCGGACGACGACGTCGGTCTTTGTGGGCTTACCCGTCTCAAAACGAAACACAGAGAAGCCGTCGGCGCTCTCGACGCGGTCTTTTGGCTGGGCAACCGAGCTCCGTCTATCAGCGCGCACGGCCATCTCGGCCCTGATGAGCGCCGGCGGCGTGTCAATGTCGAACCACTTCGCTCCGTCGGTCCATTCGGCCCTGACCAGTCCCTGGGAGGCCAGAGACTGGATTCCTGATGACAACTCCGTCGTCTCGGGCTCACGAGCGACCGCCTCTGCGAGCGCGTCAAAGAGCGCTGGCGTGGTGGCAAAGAGACCGCAGTCAACAGCTTGATAGGTCTCAAGCCCACGATCGATGACCGTTACACGGTGATCCTCACACCCGAGCTTCACCGCCGACTCTACGTCGTAGATGCCATCAGTTTGTCGGTCGGCGAGGGCGACGAGCGCGTCGGCGCCAAGCTCAACGTTCGCCATGCGCTCCACCAGTCGGCGCTCAAAGATATGATCTCCCATGGCGAGGACGAAAGGCTCCGCCAGTAGCTCTCGCGCAGAGAGGACGCTGTGCAACAACCCTCGTGACCACTCCTCGTTCCGAACAAACTCGATCTGGACGTCCCTCAGCGCGGGGTGAACCGTCAGCCTGCGCTCGATCTCATCGCCTCGATAACCGACGACCACCACGAAACGTTCAATACCCGCCTCTCGTAAGCGGCTCATCAGGCGAACGGTGAGCGCTTGCCCTCCAACCTCGACGAGTGGCTTAGGCGTATCTTTCCGATCCAAGCGTGCACCACGACCTGCTGCTGGAATGAGCGCGACCTTCAACATTAGACCTCTCCAAGAAAAGCGCGGGGCTTTCTACCACAAATCCAACCGCTCGGGGCGGTGTTTTTGGAGGACATCCTCCGCGCGGACCAGGACATGGGACCTCTACACCAACAGAAAGTCGCCTGGCTCAAATCCAGCGTCAAAGACGAGCTCTCTAAGCTCACTCTCTGTGATCGTCCCGTGCACTCGTGCCTCTCCTGGCTCCAGATTGACTGACGCAGCGCTCACGCGCTCGTCCGCGTTCAAGACTCGCTCCAGCTTGCCGCGGCACCCGCCGCAGGTCATCCCACTCACCTGAATCACCGACACGCGCTCAGTCGAGGAGCGAAGACGTCTGGCTTGGAGCCATCGAGAGACCGACTCCCAACCAAAAAAGACAAACAAAGCCAACAACATGATGGCGCTCGCGTCTCCGAATATTCCGCCACCATGGTCACCGTGAGCCACAGTAGCCGTGACCATGGATGGCCCTATTACGAAGTCAAAGAGAAGGCCTAAAGAGAGGCTACCGAACATGAGCGTCCCCATGTAGACGGCGAGCATCCGCCCTCCCAGAGCGCGATGGACAGCGCCCATCGTCGCGATATTCGTCGCTGGGCCCGCCATCAAGAAGATGAGGGCCGCGCTCGCCGGGAGTCCGCCAGCGACAAACGCCGCCGCGATCGGCACGGACGCCGTCGCGCAGACATACAGAGGGAGCGACAACGCGAGCGCCGCGAGACCGGCGCCCAGAGATCCCCAGTTTGCGACGGCTGTTAGAGTCTCTGTTGGAATCCAAACGCTTATCGCCGCCGACGCCAATATACCGAAGACGAGCCAGACCCAGATCGTCCGCAAGACATCGACGGTGTGGGCTATCCCCTCACGAAGCCCGGGACGGCTCCCATCTTCAGGTTGCACCTCTGAGGTCCCTTGAGTCTCTGTCGACACCGCGTCAGCTAACCAGCCTCCGATCACGCCAGTCAGCAGGGCGCTCCCCACCTTGAACAACGCAAAGGGTAGCCCTAGAAAACCTGCGCTCACCATGATCGAGTCGACCCCGGTTTGCGGCGTGCTGATCATGAAGCCAACGGTGGCGCCATCGGAAGCGCCATCTTCCTTAAGACCAACTCCAGCAGGAATGACTCCACACGAACACAAGGGAAGCGGGATTCCAATCGCGACTGCGGAGAGAACACCGCCTCTTCCACTCAAAATTCTCTGGATAAAGCCCCGAGGCAGCCAGGCGTGCAATACACCGGTCACCAGAGCGCCGATCAATAGCCACGGGGCCAAAGAACCGAGAACACACCAACAAGACTCTAGGAATTGCGTCAAGATGTCTGCTCACTCGCCCGTGAATTGATGGACCGAAGATAGCGACCCAATCGTCGGCTGTACAGTCGTTGATCTAACGCGGCTCTGGATAGCATCCCTGAGGGAATCCACACTCGAAGAGCGGCTGGTGCTGAACGCGGCCATCAGCCGATTGAGGGACCTCATCCAAGCAGCGGGGAATACAGTTCCCGAGCTCTCTCCGAAAGCAATCTTGGAAACAGATCTCGAGGGCCAGACAGACCGGGTTTTCCTCGCAAGCGGCGGCGCGCTCCGGACACTGTCGCCAGAGGCAAGACCCGATGACGCTTCCCTCGGGTACATCCGCTCCATTGTCACTCTGATGTGCATCGCTACAGCCGCGAATGACAGACTCAATGAACGCCTGCATTCGGAGCAAGTTCTCTCCACGGAGGCACCCATCAACATTGTGTCCAACGGCCGGAACTTCGACAAGGATCGAGTCATCTCCGGCCGCGACGAGCGCGTCGTGAAGTCGGCGTCCCTGTGGTGTCGGTACAGTGCAGTCTTCCTGCCCATGAAACGTCATAAAGGGCGGCTCCGTCCCATCGACATAGTGTACAGGGCTCGCCTGATCCGCGAGATCCGTACACTGACTCGGTCGACAGTCGATTAGCCGAGTCTCAGGAGAGCCTGCGCAGTCATGACAGAGCGCGTTCTCCGGGCACCCGTTTACCCGAGCGTCATTATCCATCTCGTCCAGGTCCGTGGGACCAAAGAAGTTTACGACGGCATGCACCTCGTCGGAGACGTCAGCGTGACCGAGAGAGTCATCGGAGAACAATTCAACCCCAGCGCTGACACCCAGCATCGAGACGAGATGCCCACCTGCAGAGGAGCCGATGGCCACAAAACGGTCAGGGTCTATTGCGTAGCGCTCTGATCGCGCCCGAAGAAACCTGACGGCAGCCTTTACGTCGGAAACGGTCGTCGGCCACGGAGAATCAGAGAGTCGATACCCAATGGACGCGACCGAATATCCGCGTTCACGAAAATCCAAAAAATGGGACGCGACTCGGTCCTTTGAGCCACCCCGCCAGCCTCCGCCATGAATCCAGATTAGGAGGGGGTTTGGACCTGGCGCGTCGGTCAGATAGAGATCGATAGCCTGGCGCGCGTCTCCGTTCGCGTATGGGAGATCCCTCATGATCTGGCCATTGCCAAACCCCACCAGGCAGGGCGCTGGAGACGAGCCGTCTCGGCCAGGAGGAGAGCCCCCATCAAAGAGGACACCAAGGTCTCTCTCTCCACCGCCGAGGTCAGGCAAAAGAGAGGCGTCCTGTCGCCCGACGTCACTGAGAGGATCCATCAGCGCGTCGAGTTGAGCATCAGGAGGAGTGGCGTCCATGAGACCCGCATCTTCCGCCGTGCTCAAGTCGGCGCCGGCGGAATCCGACGCGCAGAGGTCTCCGACCTGTGCTCCCGGGCCGCAGTCCCTTGAGACATGAGCCTCGGCCTTATCCGAGTCCGTGCATCCCCCTGTGGCCAAGGCCAGCGAGACTAAGACTGTGATGAACTTCAGTCGACGCATTCCTCAGATTCCAGGTCTAAGTTTGGTCGATCGATGTACAGGGCCCCCAGCGCATGTGTCTCTGCTGTGGTAGACACCTCACCTCCAGGATTCACTATCCGCTCCAAACGAATCACCACGGACAAGAGACCATCACCGTCGACGCTCGCCTTGAGTGAGCCACCGTGCGTCCTGATGATCGCCTCGGAAATGGCTAGGCCTAATCCCCAATCAGGCGTCGCCCGGCCGTTCTCTAGCTCTGCGCGGAAGCTCCGATCTGACAGATTAGGGAGCGCGCTCCGGTTCGCGATGGGCCCGTCGTCTTGAACCTTGATGACGATATCCTGCCCATCGACATATCCGCTGATGGCGACGTTCTCATGTGCGTGAACCACGGCGCTGTACACGAGATTAGTCACCGCCTGCTCCAAAGCGGACGGACTGCAATTGACCATCAGCGGGTCCTCCTCATCGGAGACCACCAACACCACGGATTGATCCCGAGCGAGTTGAACGAAGCGCTCTGAGCAGCCATCTATGAAGTGCCGCACATCGATGTCCCGTGAGAGGGACTTTCTGTCGCTTAACTCAAGCTCATAGAGCGCCAATACATTGGAGAACACCACATCAAGGTACTCCAACTCGACTCGTAAATCCGACGCGAGGGCACGATCGATCTCTCTTGAATGCAGCCGACTCACGCCCAACTTCAAAGACGAGAGGGGCGTACGGACATCGTGCGCCAAGGACGCCAGATGAATACCCATTTGGTCTCTCACTGCGGCGACTTTCTGACGAGACTTCTCGATAGAGCGACCCGCCTCAATCGTCTGGAGGTGGGTGAGACGAATTACCTCGATCACATTCGCCAAGGGCAGGAGAGAGAACGCCATCGACCACTGCAGAGTATAGCTTGTGAGCTCAAGAATGATCGAGACGGCGGTCAAGGAGACACCCACGATCAAGAAGCGGTCAGGGCTCTTCTTTTTCAAGATCTCCCGAAGAAAAAACACGGCAGAGGCGAGCACGAGAGCGCTGATTAAGAGCACCTTGATGATGGTCACTAGATTAGGGCTGAACACCCCCCCCAGGTGGATGTCGATCAGGCTCTGAGTCGCGCCTGTGCTGTGAGCGAACAAGATCGGTGTCCCCGTAAGCCTGGTGATGACGCCGACGACAGCCGTGAAGGTGAAATCGATCAAGTAGAAGCCCGTAATCCAACGAATCCGCCGTCGCTCGATCTCGAGATGCTCGGCCAATGTGCAGACATACAGATATCCAACGACCGGCGCGATCAACCACGAGAGGAAGAAGAACGCTCGAATTTGATCAGCCGAAGCCCCCAACTGTGGAGAGAAGATCACACAGACCAGAGAGCCGCACAGAGCCGCTGATGCAAAGACAAAGAACGCTTGCGCGGAGGGAGCCTTGACCAGCTCTCCTCGTCTGAGCAGCAAAGTCACGAAGCCCTGCTGCAGATGCAATCCCATACAGATCAAGTAGAGGCAGATGGGTAGGTAGATGAATGGATGTGTCGTCAGCATCTCTGGGAACTCGCAGCCAGCTTTGGCAGCATCGCATCGAGAGAGCAGATAGAGCTTGGCCGGAATCGAATGCCCTTCCGCCCACCTTCGTGGCGCAGCCCCGAGTGATTCACCCTCGCCACTCCCGATGAGCGCACGAACTCATCATTAATCGTCGGTGCGTCACCAACCATCTCGCGCCCTCAGCGTTCAAGCTTCGTGAATATCAGCCCCACGACACTGGCCTGGGAGGTAGTAACAAGTCAACCGGAACCCCAAAAATGGGGAAGGAGAGTCTAGCGGGCGAGAGGGAGCGCTGGGCCCGCAGGCGTGAGCGCCGAGACGACGGGACGACCGACCTCTTCAGACTCTACGCTCGGCGCTTGAGGCTCAACGACGGTGATGATCTCCGACGGCTCCAAG